>JBAYFW010000028.1:0-11690 GCA_041667005.1 Minisyncoccota bacterium
CCGCACCTTTCAGACTTTTCGTCTCAAGTACTTCGCTCTTCCTAAACTCCAGAAGCTGGGCAATTTCTTTATGGGCATCTTCTGCTATATAGGTTTTTACTCCTTCCTGTTCGTAAATCCGAAGAAAACCTCTTTGTCTTTTTAAAACTAGATCTTGAGATATTTTTTGCCCATTCTTTATAAGTTCAAGAATTTCATCAAACTCGTATGACTTGATTTCATTTTCACTCATATCATACTTTGCCATTACTTCTTTAAGCAGATTATCAACGTATTTAAGTATGCAAAGAGTACAAGTCTGTAGATCAAAACGCAAAACAGAAGCATGACCCATTATGTCAGCCAATTTATAGGCTTTAGTGGAATTACTTTTTACTAGGTCATTTCTGTTCTTCACAGCAGAAACAAAAGCGTCCATTTTGCTCTTTTCTTCTTTAAGTTTAATTTTGTCCGAAACTAGATTTTCGACTTCCTTATCAATGTATTGTGCATCAATAAAATCTCCTCCTAGTAAACCCCAATTAAGAAAGCCTAGATCATTCACGGCTTTTAGAAGCGACTTATATTCCGAACTATTTTTGATCTTAAATTTTTCAGGTCCAATCCCTGCTTTCAAGACCTGCTCGGCATATTCCAAAACGACTTTTCTCAATTCGGAGACATAAGTCAAGGATCGACCGTTCGTCGATATAAGCTCGGTGTCTTTATTCAGACCTTGTTTCTTAAGTTCTTCTTCGAACTTATAGAACCTTTGGGGCTGAGTCAGAAAATAATACGAAGTAATAAATGAATTAACTTTCTGAACTTGTGAAATAAAATCAATCACCTTTTCCGGCAATTCTTGAACAACCTTCTTTTCCCAACCGTAAAGCTCTTTGAAATAATGGTTCTTTAATTCCACCGTCATCTGATAACTTTGTTTGGTAGCATTTTCAAATTCTGTCAAAAATTCCGGATCCGAAAAATTCTTTAAACCAACTTCACCTTCCCTCTCAAGAGCAGCATCTTCATAGGCCCCGAAAAAGAATGATTCCGGTAGATTCTGAGTGTAGGTCACCCAAGCTTCTGGAGCATAGCCGGAAATCTTTCCCATGTCCTCGTACATGCTTTCGTTAAGCCAAAGGCCATTCTTGCCAATGAAATATATGGCTGTAAATTGGCTCTGGTCGTACATTATTCGAGGTAATTTCGCTTTGTTTGATGACATATAAGCATTTCCATTATAATCACTTCCATTAAATTGGCCAGCATACTGCCAGGACCAAAATTTAGACACTCAGAGTCGTTATCGGTCTGCTCTGCACGATATAGAATTTACCTTTTTCGTAAGCCCATTCAATATCGCAAGGAAAACCGTAGTGCTTCTCTATCTTCAAGATTAGTTCTGAAAGTTCGAGGATATCGTTGTCGGAAAGCACTTGTCTTCCTTTATAATCTGTTGGAATATCTTTCCATTCACTTCCACCACCGGCAAGTCTATAGAGCCCACGATCCTGGCTGGAAATATTCTTATCAATTATGTTTCGCGGTTTCTTTTCAACCACATAACTATCGGGTGTGATCTGACCGGAAACGATCGCCTCGCCAAGACCGAATCCGGCCTCGATGATAACCTGGTTATAATCCTGGCTGACCGGATGAACCGAAAAGGCAATGCCAGATTTCTCGGAATTGACCATTTTCTGAATGACGACCGCCACTGATATTTTTCTCTTATGCAAGTTTTTCTCAAAACGGTAAAAGATGGCTCGCGGACTGAATAATGACGCCCAACATTTCCTAACCTTCTCCATCAGATCTGTTTCGGTGACATTGAGAAATGATTCAAGCTGGCCAGCCCAGGCGGCAGTCAAAGAATCTTCAGCTGTGGCCGAGGAGCGGACAGCTACATATTCTGTGCCCAACGATTTGAACTCCCTCTTTATTTCCAAGGCTATATCCTCTGGTATACCCGCTTGCAAGATCAAAGCTTGAATCTGTTCGGAAGCCTTCTCGACAGTATGAATTTCCTTGTGATCAACTTTATGAAGGATCGTATCAATTTCCGCGATTAAATCTGATTCTTTTATGAACTGTTCAAAAGCACCTGTCAGAATTACAAACCCCGGTGGTACCGGAATACCAGTCCGAGTCATTTCTCCAAGCGAAGCGCCTTTGCCTCCGGCAATAGAAGAATCGGATTTGGAGAGATGTGTAAATTGTTTGGTGAAGTTCATAAGGCACTAACTCACAACTCTTCTCTACCCCCTCACCACCCAAGTGGTTATCGTAATCCCGTCACATCCATTCAGTATCTTCTTTGTTTGATCGGCTTCGGACTCATTTAATTTGAATTTTTCAATAAACATTTCGGAGAGAGTTTCGATATATTTCTCTTCAACTTTTTCAAAATTCATACCTAACTCAACCATCCACTTCTCGACCTGGCTTGATTCAGTAAAAAAGCCATGGTCGCGCTTCAGGGTCGGAATTGTTCCACCCCAAAGAACTTTGGTAGCTTCCTGCAGTGGTTTCGGATTATCACTCGGTGCTCCTTGATGCTGAATGATTGCCAAATTCTTGCAGACTCTTTTGACTTCATTGAGAATTAGCTTCTGATTTTCATATGCATCCCAAGGAAGCACATATCTCATGATTACAATATCGACACTTTTGTTCGGTAGAGAATTGCCGATTATATCTCCAACAATTTTCTTGAAATTGAGACTAGTCTCCAGTCCTTCTACTTTATCCAAAATTATTGGTTCAAACTGGTATTCCGGTAGGGCGGAAATAAATTCCGACAGCAATTCACCCTTATGTCCGCCAAAATCAGCCACACTATACCTGCCCGGTTTCAGATTTTTTCTGATAAGTCCGGCATATAGCGGCACTGAGTCTTTATAAAATGCCTGAATGACATAACTTTGACTCCGGCCATGAAATACATCTATTGAATTCGCGCCTTGCTCGTTAATCATGGAAATATAGTAACTCGTAATAATTAAATCTGCAAAGTTAATATATCCATGCCCGGAGGTTATTTTTACTCACACTCCACGTACAGCGCGGCATGATCAGAAACAACATCAGGCAAAACTTTAAAGTCTTTGATTTTGATTTGTGGTGAGAGGAAAAGATAATCGGCATATGTCTCGGCAGATCGAGTATAGAGAGGTGTTCTAGTTGAAGTAACGCCGTATTCGGTAATTAAGTTCTTAAGCCCTAGTTCATGCTCCAGCATCTTGATGCTAGCTGTTTCCGGACGTAGATTGAAGTCTCCTCCCAAAACAATTTTGCCAGAGTGTTTCTTCATAAATGAAATGATCTCTTCACTTTGTTTTAGGCGGTTGGGTGAATCATTCTTGCCCGTCGGTTCCCAAAGGCCGTGGAAATTGAAAGTGGTATATTGGGAACCATCGCAGTCAAACTTCAGATATTGAAGATTCTTACCGAGGTCCCGCCACCATTGCTCTCCGAGAGTCGCGTCCTTCACTCCATGAACAAAGACTTCACCTTCCTCCATAACCTCAATTGTCTTCTTTATGAATATTGCCAAGCCAAAACCGCCTTTTTCAGCCCGACGATAGTAGCCTTTGTAATTTGTCAGGATCTTTGTAACGGGAGTCAGAGGATGTTCCAGCGGTTTGTTTGGACTGTCATTCTCATAGATTTCCTGGAGAAGGAAAATATCTACTTCACTATGCTTTTTAAGAAACGCTGTTAATGGCTCAACGATCCGAGTACCCCAAGTGTTTAAGGTTATGAGTTTCATTGAAGTTAAATAGTTACATATGTAGTTTATCAGAAAAACACCTTCTGATATAATTACCCCATGAGAAAAATCATCACCACGACATTCATAACCCTAGATGGAGTTATGCAGGCTCCTGGCGGTCCAGAAGAGGACACATCAGGCAACTTCCCTTATGGTGGCTGGCAAAGATCATTTCCACCCGACGAGGTTTTGACTCCTATTCTTGGGAGCTTCTTCAATATTCCCTTCGAGCTTCTTCTTGGCAAGGTCACTTATGATATCTTCGCCTCTTATTGGCCCAAAGCCACGACCGATCTTGAGGTTGCCAAACCCTTCAATAGCACCCGGAAATATGTGGTCTCGCATACGGCCTTTCAGCCGGCCTGGAATAATACAATCTGTCTAAGCAGTGACGTGGCGACTCAGATCCGCAAACTCAAAGAAGAGAGCGGTCCCGATCTCTGGGTCTGGGGTAGCGGCAATCTTATTCAGACTTTACTCAAAGAAAAGCTGATTGATGTCATGCATCTCTGGATCTACCCCCTTACTCTCGGCCAAGGCAAGCGCCTATTCGCAGAAGGTACGCAACCCCAGAATTTCAAGTTGGTTGATTCAAAAGTTTCAAAGAGAGGAGTTATTTATGTCAGTTATGAGGCGGGCGAGGAGGCTAAGAAGAGCTAGATTTTGTCTAAAGTCCCCATTTCTCCAACCCATATTTCTTTTCCGCTTCAACAACTGCAATTTGCTTCTGAATTTCAGTAATATCCTCAACATTCAACGGTTCGAAACCATTATAAAAACCCGTGCCTCTATCCGGCAAATACATGCTTTCCGGCCAGGGTTGTTTGATCGCATTAGAAGCTCTGCCAAATATGTGGTAATGCAAATACGGTTTATCTCCCGTCTTCACGGCCCAATTTCCCATATCTTGATAGTTAATTTTCACAATAGGAATTCCCCGATTGATCATGGCAATCTGGAAAGCCTCTCCAACAATCATACTTAGTCTCATTAATTCAATAGCCACTAACGGCTCCAGTTTCGTTCGATCAGATATCGATTTGTCTTTGACACCAACACGAATATGACCGCCATCTGTCCGTGGTAAAAAAGGTTGCTCTCGAGACTCGACAATAAAGTTCTTTGTTTCGTAAATGAAGGCCATGTTGGAATTCTACATTATTCATGGAAAATGGCTATCTCAGGTAATGTTGAAATCTATTTTAGACCGCTAACAAGCTCTTCTATTCGTTCCTTTATTTGATCCCTGATCTTTCTATGAAAATCAAGATCTGTCCCTTTTGGATCGGGAACTATCCACGTAGTGACTTTTTCATTATTCCTAAGATAATCTGGTACCGGATCACTTTCATCAATCACCAAAACTATTTTACTGGCTTCGCTCGTCATTTTCTCTGTCAGTTGTCTACGGATATTATTAGAGACATCAATCCCCTCTTCCTGCATACATAAAATAAGATTTTCTGCCAAAGGCAATTCCCTGAGAGTCTGCTCCAGACCGCTTAATTTTGTACCGGCAGATATAACTTTATACTTACCATTGGTCATCTTTGCAAAGAGTCCTTCCGCCATTTGACTTCTCCCAACATTACCGCGACAGATGAATAGAAAATCCATTCCTCCAGTATAGCAAATTTACAACTTGTCTATCGGTCAAAGAGTCGTGGCAACCATCAACATGCTCAATTTTACGCTATACTGAGGAAATATGAAGTATTTGACCAAATGAAACGCCCCGCTCTAAAGATACTTATAATCATTGCCATGACCCTAATAGGGTTTCTTATCATATATGGAATTTTCAGCAGTCAAAAGCTCGCGGAGCTTTATGAACAAAACCAGTCGGTTAGCATTGTCGATCGGAAGAACCAATTACTTGTCCTTCTACCCAATCAGAAAGGCAATTACGCCCTCTATGCCACGAGTTCGCCACAGAGATTTACCGAGCTTCTGCTTAGGAAGGAAGACCGTTTCTTCTATAGCCACTTGGGCGTAAACCCGGTAAGTATTGGAGAGCTTATTCTTGCCAAGATTGGTCTCGGTAACCGCCGGGGCGCGAGCACGATCGAGCAGCAGCTGACCAAACTACTTCTCGAGCAAGAGAACGAACGGACTTTAGCCAACAAATCTATTGAGCTTCTATCTGTCTTGCCACTTGATATCTTCACAAGTAAGAAAGATGTCCTTCTCCAATACTGCAATACCATTTATTTCGGCAATCGTCTGCAAGGAATTGAGACCGCTAGCCAAGCTTATTTTGGAAAGCCGGCTGATAATCTATCAGATGCTCAAATTATTCAACTCCTGGCTTCGCTTGGCAATCCTAGCTATAACAATCCCCTTCTTGGTAATAACATCGACTCGGCTTTGAGATTGGCGACCACTCTCGACGTTAAAGTAACAAAGGATAGTTTTATTTCACCCGAAATAGCCTCTAAGAATGTCAGACGCTTTTTGGCTCAAGAAGAGAGCTTTGAACTTTCTGCATACATTCCCAAAGATCCAGCGGAGAAGATTATAAAAGTCTCCATTGATAAAGGACTTAATAACAAGATTCGGGCCATAGTTAAGGATGCCCAAGCATCACTAGCCAGCCGCGATGCCCACAATCTAGCCGTTTTTGTCCTGAAGTTGCCGGGAAATGAAATCCTTTCCATGATCGGCAGTGCAGATACCACCGCCAGTGACTTTGGCCAGCAGATCAACATGCTCCAGAAGCCCAGACAAGTGGCCTCGACCATCAAACCTCTTCTCTATGCCAAAGCCTTTGCCATGGGGGTCCGGCCCGATTCTTTGGTTGATGATATTCCCTACACCTATAAAACCTTCGATGGCCGGACTTTGTATCCCAAGAATTACGATAACAAATACCACGGCCGCCTAACCGTTGAATACGCCTTAGCCAATAGCATTAACATCCCGGCTATCAAAACTCTTCAGTTCGTGGGCTTAGATAATTTCGCTTACTTCCTGGAAAAACTGGGATATAGCGACGTCAAGAAAGTTCACGACCATCAGCTGGGCGCCGCTTTAGGAACTATTGATATGACTTTGCCTCAACTCACCCACTTCTACAGTATCTTCCCGAGCGGGGGCAAGCTCCAGCCGCTCCGCCTTTTTTCTGATACAAGCCTGAATGACCACTTCTTCCCTGGTGAAGAAAAGCAAGTGATAGATCCGCAGTATACCGAGCTTATTACCCAAATCTTATCGAACCGATACATTGGAATGGATCAATTTGGCTATGTAAGCGATCTTAATTTACCTTTCAAGAATTACGCTTTGAAGACCGGCACATCAGACGACTATCGCGATAGCTGGGTCATAGGCTATACGCCGGATTATATGGTCGGTGTCTGGGTTGGCAATTCCGATAACACAGCCACGAAAAACCTTTCCGGACAGAGCGGAGCGGGAGAAGTTTGGAGCCGAATTATGCAGCTCATGTCACAGACATCTTATGATCATAAGACAGCTTTTACTTTTGATCACATAGACTCTGTTCAGGATGCTCAAAAATCCGAAACTTTACTTCTCGATAGTGAATAGGCTGGCTCCGCTTCGTCCGAAGTTCTCCGGAGTGTACATTTCCGAGACGTTGGCCGGTAAGACAGAATAGGTTCCAGGAACAAGAGCTCTCACTACGTAATCGAACTGGTAGGTTCCCGGAGAAAGCTGATCGAAGTACAAGAAGGCTCGATCATCTCGCCATTCTTTGTGGTCTGGCCACAATCGAGAATTTTTGATGACTGCGCCAACATCTTGAAGCGTCTTATCTTCAGTGGCCAGGCTGGTATCAACAATCTCCGTACCGGCCGGAATGAAATCTTCAAGAACAACCTGATTGCGGGTAACCGGCACGGTCACTTCTACATGCTCTCGGATGATATCGCCTACTTTGGCCTTTTGGATCGGTTTTGTGCCGTCCTTATCGCTAAGAGCGTAGAAGTTCCTCTCTATCGAGAATCCTTCGTCACGCGGACCGAGAGTATTGGCCGGGAGATAATACTTGAAACTCATATCATAATAGATCTTTCCAACATCGCTTCCCTTTATGTTTGATTTCTGAAAATTAACAGTTGAAAGACTTCCCGTTCGCAAACCATCCATGGGTATAGTCTTGGTTAATTGGGTCAGAATATTATCTGGCTTGTAATCAAACTTTTGAACTTCCTTTCCGTTCAAGGTATTTTCCAGGGTGAAGGTGGCGGCTGTTTCCGGCTGCCATCTGATATAGCTCGTCAGTGCTCGAACAACAGCCAAGGTATTGGTTGTCGAACCCCAAGCGCCGTCTTTGGACCTCGATCGGACCAACCAGCGCATGAGATTGGGTAATTCAATATCTGATTGGCGCCTTAGAGATAGAAGATCTATATAACCAGCTGTATTACTAATAGCCGTACCGGTATATGAATTATTTGGTCCAAGATCGAGGAAACTTCCTCGCGAGTCAACAACTAGGCGATTGGATAGCATTAGATCAGCTTTAACCGCCACTTCCGACATAAGCCCATATCGATGAAGAATTTGACTAAGAGTAATCAGTTTGGCAGTCGAAGCTTTAGGATCTTTGATGGTACTCTGGGCAGCTTGGGTGAAGACTTGCATAACATCTCCTTGTCCCAAATACTGGGGCCGCGTAAATAGAACCTTAGCCAGATCGATTGGGTCTAAGACAAAATAGGTTAGTTGCTTTGCAAAATAGGCATCATGAATATAGGCTGCGCTTTTATCCCAAACTGAAGAGTCTATGGCATAACCGGAACTCTGTAAGACATCGAGGGTTTTGATAGCTTCAAGTGTAGCCCAATAGCTGGATTGGCGATCATCAGACCAGAGCTTGAAACCGCCATCAGGATTTTGACGGTCATATATAGACTGTAAACCGGATTTGACCAGTCCATCAGCTTTATTTTTGACCTCGTTATCAACGAGGATACCGGCATTCTTCATCAAAGCCAGAGTCTGGATACGGCTGCCGATCTGTTCGGTGCAATCATAGGGATAATCCAGCATGTACTTAAGAGCATCTCCCAAATAGACGGCTAAAGTGGCCGAACTCTTAAGAGTCAGCCCTCCTTGGCCAGGAATGATTGTTTGTGGCACATAGACCGCCTCGGTGGCGCTTGAGCTCGTTTGACCGGCCGTGGCCGTCACTTCGTATGCACTATTTTCATTGATCGTTAAGGTATCATCTATGGCATCGCTCAAATTCTGGCCGGCGGCGGAAATAGAATAGCTTAGAGGCCCGGCCACAGTCATCGCCGGAACACTGACCTCCCAATAGACAGCTTGAGAGCTATGAGCTTTGATACTGATATTTTTAGACAACGAGTCTTGGGTCAGATTAAGCGCGTCGGCCTTCAAGCTAAATGAGCCGCTAAAATTAGCGTCACTGTTATTGAAGACTGTGGCCCCTAGAGAGAATTTGTCACCCGGAAGGACGAAGCGCGGCTTGAGTGGTACAACCATGAGAGTCTTATTGGTCATAAACTCGGTATAGGCGACGCCGACCTGAGTGTCTTTGGTCACGCCCACGACCTCGGCTTGCCAGGTTGTCAGGTTATCGGGGAGAGTAAATTTAACTGTGGCCTGACCGTTGGCATCGGTCAGGATATTCGGGTGCCAGAAAGCCACTTCCTTGAAAATGCCCCGGCTCTTCTCTTTATTGGCATCGCCGCCGCTTCCCCCTTTGCCATCGCTTGATGTCCTCTCAGTTTGCTTCAAGAGATTCTTGAAGTTGGAATAAGTCTCGACCGTGAGCGGTACATGGCCATAGAAGGTCGAGAGCGGATCTTTCTTGGGATTGCCACGAAGCGCGAGGACACTTAGATCAACAACAGCTACTGAAACATCGGAAATGACAGGCTGTCCCTTTTCATCTCGAGCGGAAAGCTCTAGAGTAACCTGATCTCCCGGGTTATACAATTTCTTATCAGCCTGAATACTCAAGCTGATTTTCTTTTGATCGCTGTTAACCGTAAATAGATAGCTGCCAAATCGAACCGATCGATTGGGCGAATAAACAGTGACACTGACATAAACATCGGGATAATACTGGCTAACGACCGGGAATTTGTAGTTCGTCATAGTGCCATTTATATCGATAATCTCGTAAGTGAAAATCTTTCCGCGTTCGACCGTTACCAAGGCCTTGCCGGTTCCTTCCGGAACCTTGATCAGGACTTCGGCATTTTGACCGGTTTTAACCGTGGCATTGCCGGGCACAAGTTCGAGCGAGGTATCATCGCTAGAACGGACCGAGACATTGTCGCTGCCGTAGACATAGAACCAGGAACGGCTGCCAACCGCCCCGCCTGAGGTGACATCAACTTCGTATTGGCCGGCGCTCTGGGTCAGCAAAGACAGCTGGCCATTACCGGACGCGTCAGTCGAAGCTGAGAAGGTTTTTATAAGCTCGCGCTTCCTTTGCCAATTGGAATACCTATAAGAGGAACCTACTCCGTTATTGACCCAGGTAACGCGATAAAGCGTGGCGGTCATCCCATAGGATTTGGCCTTACCGCTCGTATCGACTGACTTCAGCTTAAGATTGATGGCCTGGCTGGCTGATAGGAACGGATCCTCGATCTTGCTGCCGAGATAGGTCGAAGCGGCATTGAGAATGAATGATTCCTGAGCAGAAATGGAACGACCCTCTTGATTCTTGACCGTGGCGTCTATGGTGATGATCTTGCTCACGGCCGGGTCTTTGAGAGAAGAAGGATCGATCTTGGGATTGATAAGGGCTTTCCCATTTTCGTCAAGGCTTACATGTCCGTCACCGAGATAACGATCGCCATAATAATATCCCTCACTGGTCGTATCATCGGAGAGGTTATTGAAGTTGAAGTATTCGTCACTATACTTGTCAAAGTAGTAGTACTGGCTGCTTACATGATAGTCAGCAGAAGCATTGGAAACTGGCACGCCGAAATAGTAATTCGCATTGACATTAACTTGTGGCTGATCTCCCATGAAATATTCGTCTTTGGCTGTTTGCAAATCAACTTTGAAAGCGGCCGGCGCATAGTTGAGAACATCGAAGCTCGAGCACTGGAATTTCACGCAGACAGAATAGGTACCCAGGTGGGCTCCATTGGCCAAAGTGAAGGTAGTGCTTACCGAGCCAAAGTTATTGGGAGTCAGATTAACCTCTTTGACAATCTCATTGCCTGAATCACGGATGGTCAAAGTTACCGGCTCGGTTGGCGGCAATTCATAATACCCATCATAACCCAAGCGATATATTCCTTTGATATTAACTTCTTGGCCGGGCCGATAGATCGGCTTATCGCTATAAATGTACATTTTCTTGACGTTGACGGCCTCGGAAGCGTAATTGAGCCGCGTCGAATAGCCGGAGATAAGAGCACTATCAGCTCCATAACTAGCTACGGCCATATCACTACCAGCTACGGGAGTCAGGAAAGCTAAGCCCTTATCATTAGTAACCGCCGTCCCCATAACCTGGCCATCTTTGAATAAGCTAACCGAAGCTCCAGTAACAGGCTTCTGGGTGCTAGCATCAATAACCCAGTAAAGGTTTTGGAGTTTACTTAACTGATCGCCGGTCAATTGGATTGAATCGTAGTTATTGTTAAGTAGAGGATCAATCCGCTTCTCAGTTACAATGAGGTTAGTAACCGAAACATAGGTTCTGGTCGAATATTTCCAAGAATAATCGGACTGCTCGGTAACGAGCGGGCTCGATATCATGACCACGTAGTTGCCAATAGCTTGCGGGAAATAATCTTGGATATTAACGTTGAATTCTCGAAGACCGGGTTTATCGGCGCTTAGAGCAATGGTCTTCTCAACAACCTCGCTGCACAAGTTCCGTGGATTAAGATTAGAATTGTCGCGCAAACGGTGGAGGTTATAGGGCGTCACTTTGCAAACTGTGGCTGTAACTTGGGGCAGATAGGTGGCG
>JBAYFW010000029.1:0-11147 GCA_041667005.1 Minisyncoccota bacterium
CCTGGAGAATGAGAGCGCAAAGCAAATGAACGGGATTGACATGATTCTGTCCCCTTTCGATGGCCAATTCATGGGCTCTCCGCAGAGCTTCCCTGGCTTTGGTTGTGAGTTTTCCAAGTGGTGGCATAGCAATATCTTAATACAGAAAGGGGTGGTTAGTCAATAATATGCGGATGTTGGACATCCGGGGATTACTAGACATGGTTCAATGTCTTGACAGAAGGCCGTTTAGAGATATTCTGGTATGGAACAAGAAAAGCAGTACTTTTTATGAAACAAGATCTTGGGGTAGTTGTTGAATCCTTTCTCTGCAAAGAGCAAGGTTGCGGAACACGGATAACATTCGAACCGGCAAAAGCGGAACACCTGAGCATCGGTTCTCTGGAAGGGCTCGTTGCGGAGTGTCGGACATGCGGTCGCCTCTATTGGCCGCAAACCACGGCGGCCGTGGTGAGCGAGGCTTTCGAAAAAGTCTACAAAAGCCGGTACGGGCGCCTGGTCTATGTGCCGCTTAGTCGGACTGAACGAAATCTAACAGTTACGGCCTTGGTCAATGCTTCAGCATCGGCACCTCCTGAGCATATCGAATATTACAGGCGTGAGCTCACTCGATTCGTGGGGATCGGTCATCTGCCTGGATGTAGTCCCGATCAAGGGCAATGTACCTGCGGTGTCTTCATCGCCAAGAATTGGTTGGCAGCTCATCCTCAGGATGTCGATGCTCCTTAAAGCTCCTTAAGCCGAAAAACTAGAACAAAGCGCGCCACCTTACAAGTGGCGTTGTTTTTGTATACGAGTCATTTTTCGAAATTTTTTCATCATTGAAGTAACTCAAACATACAGAAAAGGCTCGCGGCGACTCCTCTTTTTGTAACAACGGAAAACTGACGAAAATTTTCGTCAGTTTTAAAATGTTGGGAAAAGGACTACCCCGCTCGTATCCGATTTAGCTATTTTATTGAATTAAAAAATTTGGTTAGATTGACCGTAACCAAGCGCTTTTGAAATTCATCTTCAATAATCGCCTGATCTTCCGTCTCCTCAAATTTAACTTTATCACTCTTATCAAAGAGGAGATTAAATAGTTCGCCAGCTCTTATAAATATATTATCGGCATTATCACATGACTGAAAATCCTTAATTCTATTTTCCTCCATATACAAATCAAGGATCATTTCATTAAATAGATAACCAACATCGAAAATTCTTCTCCTTCGGAAACGGGCCGCCTTTGAGCTCTTGAAACCAAAATCTTCTTTGTACCGCAAGACTGCGCAATCTTCGCAGATCTGATGCATATTCCCTTTCTCGTCTTTGAAGCCACCTCCGATATTTACAATATTTTTCTTGAGACACCAGGCGCACTGAATACCCGAGGGTTCCATATTCTTTATGTCACCGGGCCTCTTGTAGTACTTTAACTTTATAAAAGGTAGAATTTTTTCCATAGTCTTTTTTATTTTAGAAATGGGATCTTTGAAATGATTCTTTCCCTTTCTCTTTTAAGAGGCGCAATTGAAATATCTAGGTCCTTCTGCAATTTTTCTATCTGTCCATTTACAACATCCTCAACAACACCTTCACGCTTTCCTGTATCGATTTTTTCTTTTCTATCCTTTTCAAATAATTTATATTTATTTTCTATATCGGAATCAATGGATCTGAGCCTAAAAAATAAATATGCTAGTAAACCCAATCCTAAAAGAATAGCGATATTTATGATGAATTCTAAAATAAAATTGATACAATAAATCATAAAATAATATAAATCCAGTAACTTAACTGCGCATCCCACTTTTATTTTCAAGATTACTTTAACACTTCGCTACTAAGTTTGCTATTGATGTTAATGTATGCAATACTTCTATCACACTGCGGCTCCGGAAACGGAGCTCCGAGGCGCCTCCTTAACCGGAGGCGCCGTTGTTTTCGGACCCAAAAATTCGGTTATCTTAAGTTTCAAAGCATGCGTGTGTTCACTACTAAGTTTACTACCGGACTTTCTAATAAGACGCTTGGCGCTGAGTAACCTGATCTGGGTCCAAATAACCGCATTCGGCTTGCCTTCACTATTGGTAAAAATGTAGTGACTGAATATGTCGTCACCGGTATTACTCGAGATTGGTAATGCCCAAAAAGTCGTATCTGAAACCTTTCTGAATATAACAACAGGACGCTCAAACAGTAATCTTGACGACCCTATCTATGGCAAGTCATAAATACATACAAACCCTCAGAAATTGTGCGGGTTTTGTAAACCCTTGACAATTGCCAATAAATTTGGTAGACCTATGCCAGATTTTGGTCTCTGATCCGCTGTCGCGGGTCATTGGAGGAGACCAAGGAAGTTGAAATAAGCCTGTCAAAGGGGGAAAATGAAAACATTGAGGATAATGCTACTGCTGGCGACTGTCGGCCTACAGTGCCTCGGGGAGGATCACGACCTCCCTACTCCGTATAAGACGGAGACCAACAAGTGGAGCTTTACCGGCTCCGCTCTGTTTATGTCCCGATACTATGGGACAATTTTCGGGGGTATCTTTTACGATGGACCCATGTACTGGTGGGATGTGATCGGTGCCCGGGAAGACCGTATTGGCCGCCTGACACTCGACCTGTCAATCGGGCAAAAAATGGATAGGTTGAACCGGTTCAACGCCGATGGAGGAAATGAGTACGACTTCACGGTAACCTATACCTTTAAGCCAATTGGGCCAAAGAGGTTTCCGGTTATTTTTGAGGTCTCTACTTGTTTTCTCGCATTGGTTCCGCTTCAAACAATCAAAGACGATGCTTGGAGCAAGTCAGTCAGGGTCGATTTTCCTATTCTGGCCGACCGTAAAGAGGGATCTCTTTTCCAACCATATTTCCAAGCGTATCATTACAATGCGATTGGAGGTTTGGGGGACAAGGGTTGGTTCCTCTACGCCGGAGCCTTTCGGGACCAGCCTCTTCACTGTTCTTTGTTCGGGAACCCCCTAAAGTTGAACCTTGACTACCGGACCGGTTACTGCGTCCAAGCCTACGGGGGCAAGTCCGGGCTAGAGTACCATCGGCTGACTCTCAGTCTCCCGATCCACAAGGGTAAGTGGACATTTGTTCCGGCCGTTATCGGCCAAATCCCGAATTCGTCGGGAAGGACGTTTGTCCATGACAACCCCGGGTTCTATGGAACTCTTGCGATTACCCATCCTCTCTAGGATATTTGCTCTTTTCGAAGCGCCCACGGTTTTCCGGGGCGCTTTTCAGTTAATAGAAAGTGAGAAGTTATTTGAATACTCATTAGTGCTATCATACAGTCTGACCCAGTATTTTTATGAAGACGAAAAAACGAAAAGCGACAAGAGCGGGAAAAAGAACAAAGTCAAAGTCGGTTTCCTTCCCTTGCATTGAGCCGGGCTGTGGCGAAACAGTTACCGTCGATATGTGAGAACCGTTGCCACAGGAAGTACGGACTTACCACTTCCGGACGGTCCCTTGCCCGGAATGTGGCCGGCTTTATTGGCCGGAAAGTCACCAGCCAGTTGTTGGTGAGGGAAAAACACGGGTTTTCGCCTTGGAAAAGAAGGGGAGTTGGTTTACAGACCGGCAAACTAGATTTGATCCGGTCAACGAGAATAGTATGAGCAAACTGAGCGCGCTACTTCGAGTGGCGCGCATTATTTATTATAAGAAATAACCAGTCTTACCAAAGTACACCAAATTGAAGAAGATAAAGTCGAACTAAGAAAACAGTCCTACAAACTCCCCAACTTCCTCATCTCCACCTTCCCCGTCTGCCTATCCTTGACCTCAATAGAATCTTCATCCAAAGTTTTTTTACTAAGAACATATCTTGTAGGAATACCGATAAGGTCCGAATCAGAAAACTTCTCTCCCGCGCGCTCGTCGCGATCGTCATAGAGGACCTCAACACCTTTTGAAGTTAATTTTTCATAAAGCACATCCGCGGCTTTCTTAACAGACCCGCTTTCTTCCAAGAGCGCGATTAAATGTACCGCAAAAGGAGCAACGGACCCTGGCCAGACAAGGCCTTTGTCGTCCGCGAAGCTTTCTACTATTGTACCCATGAGACGCGATATTCCAATGCCGTACGAACCAAGAATAACCGGCTTCTGCTGGCCCTTATGGTCCTTCATGTAGAGACCGATCTCTTTTGATTTCATATCTCCAAAACTAAAAATGTTTCCAACTTCGATAGATTTTACTTCTTCTAGTTCTTCTTTCTTGACCCCGAGTTGATTCATAACCTCCGGAGTTAAAACCTCTTTATTGATGGCAACTTTCTTTTGTCGGTGCAAATAAATAATATCTTCCCCGGCTTCACTTACGGTTTGGAATTCGTGACTGAATTGGGTAAAAGATCCGCCGGAAGCGAAAGTGAAAAAAGTTCGAGCTCCCAGGCCTACGCGGTAGAAGATTCGGTGATAAGCTTGAACAGCTGAATCGTAGAATTTCTTATGAGCCTCTTCGTCCAAAGTATACGAGTACATATCCTTCATCAAAAATTCTCGGCCTCGCATGATGCCAGACTTGGCGCGCAGTTCATTACGAAGTTTGGTTTGGAATTGATAGACATAGATAGGCAGATCGCGATAGCTCGAAATGTACTGCTTCATCATCTCGGTAATCGGTTCTTCATGGGACCAGCCGAAGCCGACTTCCACCCCGTTTTTGAGCTCAGATTTGAACCAGACATCGACTTTTTCGTCTGACCAGCGGTTTGTTTGTTCCCAGACTTCCTTTCTCTGCAAAGCCGTCATAATAATTTCCTGGCCGCCGACCCCGTTCATTTCTTCCCGGACAATATTCTTTATCTTCTCAATAACCCTCAAACCGAGCGGCAAAAAGGCGTAAACCCCCGCCATTTCTTTGTGAATGAAGCCGGCGCGGATAAGGAGCTGGGCGTTCTTGGAGACTTCATCGCGTGGCGCTTCGCGACGGGTCTGGGTGAAAAGTTGAGTTTGTTTCATTCCCCAATGATACATCAAAGAGGAAAGGCTGTCAGCTGTTGCTTTTTTATGGAAGTAGTATAATAGGTCTCATGACCTGCCGAACACATGCGCTTTCAATCTCAATTGAGAAAAACTGTAACAATTTCCAATATTTGCCTAGATGTGGCTCAGGTCCTCCTGGCATCGGCTTTGATCGAACCTGTTGTTAATAAGACAGCAAATTCTTTGACTGCTGGGTTTGGAGTAATTTCAACCCTTGTAATGTATTGGATCAGTTTAACATTATCAAAGAAATAACATGATATACATTATGAATCAGATTGAATCAATTAATACCGTTGTAGTTATTGTCTATATTGTCGCTTTATTTTTTGCGATTTTTGTAGGTTACCTAAACCTTAAAGCTCGACAAGAGGAGCATGAAGAAAAAGAAAAGTAATTAAGATTTTCTTTTTAGTTCCTCAATCCCATCTTCGATCGCTACTTCCGGTTTCCAGCCAAGCAACCTTCTAGCTTTGCTATTATCAGCCAAGGTATTTTTGGGCTCGAAGCGGGCCGGGATATGCTCGACCTGGCCGCCGATCATTTTGGCAATGTTCTTTACAGAAACATTATGGCCGGCCCCAATATTGATAACTTCGCCCTTGCCAACCTTGGAACTTTCCATGGCTAAGATATTAGCTCGAACAACATCGCTGACATGGGTAAAATCCCGCGTTTGCTTGCCACTGCCGGTTATTGTTAAGGCCTTACCTTCACTTTTTTGCTTGAGAAATTTGGCAATAACCAAAGCATAAGCACCCTCGCTGCTCTGGCCGGGACCGTAAACATTGAAGTAACGCAAGCAAACGGTTGGCAAACCGTAGACCGTGGACCAGAGCGAACAGTAGAGTTCGCCGATATATTTCTGAAGTCCATATGGGCTCTTGGGATTGGCTAAGAAATCCTCTCGAAGCGGCATGATTTTCTGATCGCCATAAGCCGAGCTTGAAGCTGAGTAGATAAGTCTCTTAACTTTTGCTTCCGAAGCGGCTCGGAGAATATTTAACGTGCCGGTGACATTAGCGGCGTTGGTCTCAAGAGGATGTTCGATAGAAAAAGATACTCGAGGTAAGGCGGCCAAATGAAAAACATAACTTACCCCTTTGAAGACCGGTCTCAGCTCTTTGAAGTCTGTTATATCCAAGTTGTGCAGTTTGGCTTGGGGATGGATGTTTTCTTTTTTACCATTTGAAAGGTTGTCGATAATGTGTACCTCGAAGCCTTTTTTAACCAGCTCTTTTACAAGATTCGAGCCGATAAAGCCGGCACCGCCTGTTACGATCACTTTCTCTTTTTTTGCTGCCATAATGAAGACAACTTTAGCATAATTTCTTGAGCTTGGTTGAATTACCAGATCAGTTTAACAATATCTTTGTAAGTAACGATAACCATAAGAATCATAAGAAGAACGAAGCCGGTGGCGTTCACGGTATTGGCGTATTTTGGCGCAATTGGCCGGCGGATTATTCCTTCAATCAGGACGAAAAGAATCCGGCCACCGTCGAGAGCTGGAAAAGGTATGAAGTTGATGACACCCAAGTTGATGGAAATAAGGGCCGTGATCATAAGGAGATAGGTGAATCCCATCTGGGCTGCACTGCCGACTATGCCGGCGATGCCGATCGGCCCGGAGACTTCTGCGAAATTGGCTTGGCCTTGGAAAATCTGGCCGAAGAAATGGAGAAGGCCGACTGTTGTTTCTCGGATCATGATCAAGGTATAGCGGCCGCCTTCGTATATGGCGGAAAAGAAAGGCAGCCGAAGGTCTCCAACGTTATCCATGGAAATGCCGAGGGCGTAGCGTCCTTCGATAATTCCTTGAACGGGCGTAATCTCAACAGAACCGCTTTTATCTTCTCGCAAATATTTTAAAGTCAGGGTTCTGCCTTCTGAAGTCTGGGCGGAATTTTGGATATCGGTTACAGAGATGGTCTCTTGTTGATTGAGGCCGGTCAGAATGTCTCCAACCTTGAGGCCGGCAGTTTCGGCCGGAGACTTGGCGCTAATCCCGCTAACTATTATCCGAGTGTTTTTGAAAGACGTCTGATATTTATCAAAAAGAGTGGTCGAGGCTGTTACTCCGCTCGAGAAAACGATCACATATATTAGCCAGGCGAAAATAAAATTGAAACTCACTCCGGCCGCCAAGACCAGTATCTTCTGCCAGCCTTTTTTATGGACGAAGCTTCTTTTTTTGTCTGGACCGGAAATAGAATCGTCATCGGGATTTTCCCCGTGAATCTTGACGAAGCCGCCAAAAGGTATGAGGTTAAGGCCGTATTTGGTCTCCCCTTTGCCCCAAGCCAAAAGTTTGGGTCCGAAGCCGATCTTGAATTCGTCGACTCTGATACCGTTCCACTTGGCGATCAGAAAATGGCCCAGCTCGTGGACGAAGATGAGAACAGCTAGAACGATGAGGAAGATCAGGGTGGTTAGCATGGGAAGGGGCTAGGGATTAGGGACTAGTAGTTAGGGACAAAGTATTAGTAATTTGGATATGAAGACAGTAAACGGTTGGAATTATGTAAATGCCCGGTAAAACAGGCCTAGACCCTAACTACTAGTCCCTTCCCTCTAGCTTAACACCTCCTTCTCCTTCTTCCCGTACGCTTCTTCTAATTTCTTGTTAGCATCATCAACCACTTTTTGAACATCATTCTTAAGGCGGAAAATCTCATCCTTGCCATAGCCGCCGCTTTTCTCTTTCTCTTGGAGATCTTTGATAACGACATCGCGATGGCCGCGAATCTGCTTCTTGGCTTCCTCAAGTTTGTCTTTGGCCATTTTGGCAATCTCTTTGCGGCGATCGGATGTTAGTTCCGGGAAATTGATCCTCAAGCCTTGGTCATCAGCGACGACGGAAAGTCCCAGATTGGCCACGGTAATAGCTTTCTCGATCTCTTTGGTTTGGCCTTTATCCCAAGGGCTGACGCGGATAGTCCGAGCGCCCTCGATCATGACGCTGGCTAGTTCTTTCAAACTCTGAGGCGCGCCGTAAACTTCGACTTTGACACCGTCGAGAACTTGCGGAGAAGCTTGACCGGTCCGAATCTGACTGAATTCTTTCTTCAGCCATTCTTCGGCGCCGTTTAATTGCTTTTTAAATGGATTGAGGTCGTAGGACATGAAATTTAAAGTTAAACTATAGATGTATCATATCACGCCTTGTAACTTTTCCAAATATTCGGATATTTACATATTTAATTTTATAGTCTAAGCTTATGTTTGAAGCGAATAAGATCCTAAGGCTCTGTCTCTTAAAAGGGACAAACTTTTGAAAAGCGGGATGGTTCCTAATAGTCTGGTGACAGACGAAAAAGGACCTTAGTCGGGGCTATCAACCCCACCGAAAAAGTTTGAGACAGGGGTCTTAACCAATAAAACTGATGGCTGTTATATTATGTGGTGGTCACCGGTAATGGTCTGGCGGTAGAAAGACCAGCCAGAGTCCGTTCGGAGTCCGCTATGCGCAGGAGGGAGGAAACCTACCTGCGCTTTTTTATTGGATTGGTCATACTAAATATTCACCGCCACATATTCCAACAACATCTTCAGCGACGGTGCTCTATCCCCCGCATATTTTCTGGCTACTTCAATGGCCTCAAGTGTGACTCGCCCCTCCTTAGCTCTCTTTTCCTTGTAAATAACTTCTTGAAGATTATTTAAGAATTCGATAATCTCTTGCTTTGTTTTCTTCTCTTTTGTCAGGTCTTCGGTCAGACCTTTGATCATTTCAATCCTCTTGGCTGGTGAAAGTTTGATAAATTCTTTAGCCTCTAGTAAGTTTGAACCTCCTTTAGCTTGGCCGGTTTCCAATAAGGCCAGGCGCGAAATTACGGTTGGTAGAAGTAAATGTTTAGACGGAATTATGAGAAAGAAATGAGCGTACTCGGCAGGTTCCTCCAGAAGTTTTAGAAGGGCGTTCTGGGCTTCATTCGTGAAGCTGTCAATATTCAAAATAAATATCTTCTTGGCCGTTTCGCTTATCGGCCGAACATTATGAAGTTCCTTCAATTCGCGAGCATCATCAATGGCGAAACTGGCGTAATGTCTTTGAAATAAATCAGGATTGCCGTGAGCCTGAATGTTTGATTCGCTTTCCAGGTTCGCAATAAGCCAGGAATTAATTTCGATGCCGCCAATTACATAAAAAGCATGATGGGAAAGTAGATTCGATTTGATTTCGTCTCCTTTTTTAGTAATCTTCTTCATAGACTAATGATACACAAGAAAGGGGTAAACAAAAAGGCGCCCGGATGGGCGCCATTATGTGTTTGTGTCTGGGCTAATTGAATAGCCGATACCTTATGAAGCCTTGGTCCGCTTCATTGTAAAGAGCTTGCCACTGAAGCCAGATCTGATCTGGAGCCGCGGAACCCTGAATTGCTTGTCGATATATCCGGCATTCCGAGCCTCGATGCCGAATTGTGTAGCCTTCTCACAAAAGCCGTCAACGTCGCTTTCGCGGACGATAGCCAGCAGGCCTTGGCCGCCATTGAGGACAGTGTAAGCTTCCTGGTCGGGCATTTCGAAATGCGATACGCAGTCAAGCATAAACTGCGGCGGTTCCCAGAGGTTGTCCAGAACCGCCGAAAGGCCGTGTTGGAAAAGGACATCGTCGGCAAGCTTGCTTCTGATGGCACCGCCGCTGAGGTGGGCGATTGCTTGAACTCGAATGATCGGCTTGAAGTTGTTATACCAACCGTTTATTGCAGTTAGAAAACTGCCGTAGAGTGCCGCTGGCGAGGCCATAGCGGTGACAACCTCACTCGCTTGCGGATTCATCCACCACAAGTTGCCGTATCTTTCTCGCAAGTAGCGTCTCATTAAACTGGCTCCGTTTGAACGGAGGCTGTCTCTGAGAGCAATGATGCGGTCACCGATTTTCACAGCCTGACCGGTGATAAGCATTGAGGGGTGGTTGACCCCCAGCATGACGCCGGACCAATTGAAGGTCGGCCTGTTCTCCTCGGCTGGTCCAGTGATCTCGCCGGAAACGCACTGACTCATCTCGGCCGTCTCGCCGCCCATAAGGACGAACCTACCTTGAGTGGCTATTCGTCCAAGGCCCGCCATCATAGTCTGGAAATTGATGAAGAGCTGGCTGTCCGGCTGCCCGAGTCGCTTGGCATCAAGGTGATTGATGAAGACTAGTGGCAAGCCGCCGAACCGAGTGACATCGCCTTCGGTCATGGCTACCAGTCTCGATGCCGACGTACCGAAGTTTTCGGCCGCCGAGATGAGTATGGTGGCCGTCCCGATACCGTCAGGCGCTCCGACATGGAATGTGTCTGGCGGAAAGCCGACATATTGCCAGCCTCGCGGTCCCCGGAAATGTCCCAGGGACTCGTCGACGACTTTGACAAATGTCGAGTTTCCAAAAGATCCTCTGCATATCGTCCCTGCGAACGCGCTGAATGCATCCCCCGCATCCAGGTTGACGCCAGCCTTGGCGTACGCCCGGCTGCCCGTTTTTTTTCTCATAATCTGGTTTCCTTATGTTTGTTGCGTTTACTATCCATCCAAAAGCTATCATACTTCTTGCGCATTAACAATTTCTACCGTTTCGAAATCATCGTCTTCTTATAAACATCCAAATGCTCGAGCGCCAGACCTGTTCCCTTAACCACGCAAAGCAAAGGTTCCTCGGCCAATTGAGCTTTGACGCCGGTGCGGCGGAAGACCAGTTCGGGAAGATTGCGGAGAATGGAGGAACCGCCGGTCATGATAATGCCCTGATCGATAATGTCGGCCGCCAGTTCTGGCGGGGTTTCCTGGAGGACATCGCGGATGGCTTTGATCATTTCGCGAAGAGGTACAGATAAGGCTTTGACAATCTCGTTGGTTTTGATCTCGGTCGAGCGTGGCAGTCCGGAAATATAATCGCGTCCCTTGACCATCATGGAAAGTTCTTGATCGAGCGGCACGGCCGAACCAATATCGATCTTGATAATCTCGGCCATATGATCGCCGATGGCTAGGTTGAAAGTTTTCTTGATGTAGTCGGTAATAGCCGCGTCCATTTTGTTGCCGGCCCATTTGACCGAGGTCGAAGAGACGATACCGCCCAAAGAGATCACGGCCACATCGGTGGTACCGCCGCCGATGTCGACGACCATATGCCCCTTGGCTTCATGAATAGGAATGCCG
>JBAYFW010000030.1:0-11089 GCA_041667005.1 Minisyncoccota bacterium
GTTTGTCCGGCTGGATTTATTTGTAGCACCGCCCCAACAGCTAGCCCTACAGCTACACCTGTAAGTTACACAACTCCGACTGCCGTGCCTGCAAGCAAATCTATCGTTGTTCAGTCACCAGTTGGGAATTCATATCAGGCCGGAAGCCAGATTTATGTCAGTTGGTACGAGAATTACACTGCTCCGCAAGTGACGATCGATATCTTCAATTCTCAGACCCTTGTCAATTATTACCAAGGAAAGATCGGTGATCGGGCTGTGGGAGTAAATACAACCTACTTGCCTAGGGAAGCTAGTAATGTACCGGCTGGTCAATATTATGTGACAGTTTGCGATACGGGCACATATTCTATAGATAAGTCAGCTTGCGGTAAGGGTTACTTCACTATTGCCTCTCCTAACACGACTCCTGTAACCACTCCGACTGGTACTTCTTATCCGACACCTACTTCGGTTGCAAATCAACCCTCTCTTTCGATTAGTAGCCCAAATGGAGGGACTTATCGAGCCGGAAGCACGCTAAACATTTCTTGGTACGCACCAGGACTAACTACGGCAAATAATAGTATTGGCTTAGCTGTGTACAGGACATCGCTTGGCTCGACAAGGAATTTGCTTTCAACAACCGTTGGTAATCCTGTTTTGAATGGGCAGGTATCGGCATACGGCAGCTATTCTTGGACAATCCCCTCGACGGCTCCCGAGGGAAGCGATTACGTTGTATACATATCCGGTATTGCCGGTTGGAAGCAGAGCGTCCCATTTACGGTAACTTCTTCAACTAGTGGGTCTCCAACACCAACGCCTTATGCCTCCTATTCACCCGTAACGACTCCTAATACCACTCCAAGCACGACTCCGACCCCAAGGCCGACCACGACGACTACTCCTACTCCGACGAGTACGGTTTCTCCCCGGGCTTCGTTGGATAACGCTAGTCTGAATGCAGCTATCTGGGAGGCTATTCGACAATATCAGGCTAGGAATCAGTAATCTTCTTTCTATTAGTTTCATTATAAATAACAAAACTCCCTTTGGAAGGGGAGTTTTGTTTTACAGACCAGGTCGAACGTGGTCTGGCTGTAAAATTTGCGAAATATTCTCTCTTATGATAACCTAGGACTTACGCGTTCGGGCGTTTTTAGTACTTTATTATTATTTATTAACTATTAACAATTTATCTTTGGCTCTCGCTGTGTGGCTTGCCCTGAAGTTGATTTCGGTGAGTTAATCGAAACCGTCGAAGGGTTGTCACGCCACGCAAAGCGAGCTAAAGCACTAAATCAATAAATCATATGGCAGCAGAATTCAATCGTTCCAAGCCCCACATCAATGTCGGTACAATCGGCCACATTGACCACGGCAAGTCTACTTTGACCGCCGCTATTTTGGCTGTTCAGGCCAAGAAAGGCTTGGCTAACGTCAAGGCTTATTCCGATATTACCAAGGGTGGTACCGTTCGTGACGCTACCAAGACCGTTACCATTTCTCTTTCCCATGTCGAATACGAGACGGCTACCCGCCACTACGCTCACATCGACTGTCCGGGCCACGCCGACTTCATCAAGAACATGATCACTGGTGCCGCTCAGATGGACGGCGCTATCCTCGTTGTTTCCGCTACTGACGGTGTTATGCCCCAGACTAGGGAACACGTTCTTTTGGCTTACCAAGTTGGTGTGCCGAAGATTGTCGTCTTCTTGAACAAGTGCGATCTTGTTCCGGAAACTGATCTTATCGATCTCGTCGAAGAGGAGGTTCGCGAACTTTTGACCAAGAACAAGTTCGATGGCAAGAATACCCCGGTTATCCGCGGTTCGGCTTCCAATGCTTTGAATGGCGATGCTACTTGGTCTCTCAAGGTTGATGAACTTATGGCCGCTTTGGATAGTTATATCCCGGCTCCGGTTCGCGAAGTCGACAAGCCTTTCCTTATGCCAATCGAAGACATCTTCTCGATCGAAGGCCGCGGTACCGTTGTTACCGGCCGTATTGAACGCGGTATCGTCAAGGTTGGCGAGGAATGTGAGATTATCGGCTTCAAAGATACCTCGAAGACCGTTATTACCGGTATCGAAATGTTCAATAAGTCGTTGAAGGAAGGTATGGCTGGCGACAATGCCGGTGTCCTCCTCCGCGGTACCGCCAAGGATGACGTTTCTCGTGGCCAAGTTTTGGCCAAGCCGGGAACAGTCAAGCCTCACACCGAATTTGAGTCGGAAGTTTACGTTCTGAAGAAGGAGGAAGGCGGTCGCCACACTCCGTTCTTTACCGGTTACAAGCCCCAGTTCTATATCCGCACGACCGACGTGACCGGCGAAGTAACTTTGCCTGAGAAGGTAGAGATGGTTATGCCGGGTGATACGATCACTTTCAAAGTTAAGCTCGTTGCCCCGGTCGCTCTCGAAGACAAGCAGAGGTTTGCTGTCCGCGAAGGAGGTAAGACCGTTGGGGCAGGGGTTGTAACCAAGGTCATCGCGTAAAAGGAATTATCAATTTAACAATTTTCAATTTTCAATCAATTTTCCAGTTAATAATTTTCAGTGAAAATTAGATAGCTGGCCATTAATTGAAAATTGCTAAATTGTGAATTGAAAATTAATCAAATGCCTACTACAGAAACAATTAAGAAAGATGCTCCGGCTAAACCGAAGATTGCTCGCGTCCGCAAGGCTAAGGCCACCGACGCCGTTCCTCATCTTCGGATCCGTGTCCGGGCCTACGAGCACAAGATTCTCGATGCTTCTTTGAAGCAGATCATGGATACAGCCGCTCGCTATGATGCCGAGATTCACGGTCCGGTTCCTCTTCCGACCGAGATCAAGAAATACACCGTCAACCGCTCTTCTTTCATCGATAAGAATTCTCGTGAACAGTTCGAGATGCGTGTTCATAAGCGCTTGATCGACATTATCAATCCCAATCCCAAGGTGATCGAAGCTTTGACCAACTTGAGTTTGCCGTCCGGAGTTAATATTGACGTGAAAATGATGTAATTTGACCACCATGAAATTCATTCTAGGAAGAAAACTCAATATGACTCAGATCTATGACGCCAAAGGCGCCGCTATTCCGGTTACGGCCGTAACCATTCGCGGCAACGTCGTTACACAGATTCGGACCAAGACTAATGACGGTTATGAAGCTGTCCAGATTGGCGAGGGAACACGCAATCCCGGTCGCATCAACAAGGCTCAGAAGGGTCATTTCAAAGAGCTCGGCTCATTCGCCTCGGTTCGCGAATTCCGCGTTGAAGCACCGACTCAGAAAGTGGGTGATAAGATTGAGATTTCTCAATTTAATGCCGGTGATACGGTCACGGTTAGCGCCACTTCTAAGGGTAAAGGTTTCCAAGGTGTTGTTAAGCGTCACGGTTTCCACGGCGGTCCCCGTTCTCACGGTCAGAAACACTCCGAGCGCGAGCCTGGTTCGATCGGCGGTGGTCTTAGAACTCGTGTTCCGGTTGGTATGCGTATGGCCGGCAGGATGGGTAGCGACAGGATTACGGTTACCAATCTCAAGGTTGCTCACATTGATCCCGAAGATAGCGTTCTTTACATCTCCGGTGCCATTCCTGGCCGCAGGGGCACTTTGGTCGAGGTTGTGGGACAGTAAGGAGAGAGGTAAGAGCTAGGAGATAAGAGAAAAGAATTTTAAATAAGAAAATAAGAAAACCGCTCCGATGGACATCGGAGCGGTTTTCTTGCAGTCAGAATTATTCACAGCAAAAACTTGACCAATTTTATTTGAGGAGTAATCTGTTTATTTGTATGAGCACAAGAACAACTAAAGTGGCGAGGCGCAATCGTTTTGAGCGATCTCGTCGATGGGGCAAGACGACACCTATTGGACACAAACCCGGAAAGCATCATGTCATGAGGCGGGGCAAGTGACCGACAGTTGTCTCGGCCGCGCAACGTTGTTGGGTCAACACGTGCGCGGCCGTTTTATTATGCCGCGTTTAAAAGGAGTAGCGATTTGTAGAAAGTGAACAGTTTGAACCATCAGCTAGAAATCTTTTTATGTTATAATTAAGTAAGCTATGAAGAAATCTCTTTTTAGGCGCCTTCTTTGGAATAAGTATGCCATATTCGGTTATGTAATAATCGTAATTGTCCTCTTGGTTTTTGTATTCAGTGGTAATGGTAAGATGACCAAGATTGAATTTGCCCAAGCTACAGTAGGGAATGTTTTTCAAAAGGTTAGTGTTACTGGCAAGGTCATGCCGGTTGATAAGGCTGATTTGGCTTTCCAGAAGAGCGGGGTGGTGGTCAAAATCAATATTAAAGTGAACGATCAGGTCAAGAGAGGTGATGTTTTGGCAACTCTAGAAAGTGCCGGCGATCGGGCTAATTTGGCTTCGGCCCAGGCCAAATTGGCTGATATTTCGAGAGGTCTCAACCTGGAAGAATTAGCGGTCGAAAAGTCTAAGGTCAACTCAACCGAGACGGCTCTGACCAATGCCAAACAGGATGCCTTGAATGCGGAGCTTACAAGCTATGTCCAAGTCTCTGGAGCTATAAGCAATTACGCCGACTCTCTTTTCAGTAATCCCCAGAGTGCCAATCCGACTATCAATGTCCGGACTGGTTCGCAGACTGAGCAAATTAACATCAATTCGGGAAAAGTAACCGTTTCGGATTCTCTGAATCGCTGGAAGGCTAGTCTCGATACCTCTTCGTCAGCCGATGATGTTTCTGGCCGTCTTTTACAAGCCAATAAATATCTCTCAAGTACTAAAACTTTTTTGAGTGCTCTTTCGACCATTGTTACCAATCTTAGTCCAGGCAATTCCGGCCTGACCCAGTCAGTTATTGATAGCCATGTTTCGGAAGTTAATTCGGCTTTAGCGGCTTTGAACCAGGCTTTGGCTTCGGTGGCTAGTGCTAAATCAGCTTTGGAAAACGCTTCCTCCGCTTATAATCAGGCTTATAATAATTTCCTGCTCAAAAATTCCGGCTCCTCGGCCCAGTCTGTGGCGGCCCAGTCGGCGACCGTTGATTCTTTCAAAGCCGAATTGGCCAAGGATCAGATCATCTCGCCTATGGCCGGTTTGGTCACTAAGATAGAACCTAATTTGGGCGAATTTGTTTCGCCGGGGGAGACGGTTATGAGTGTCATCAGTGATGGTGATTATAAAATAGAGGCCTATGTTCCGGAAGCTGATATAGCTAAATTGGCTCTCGGCAACCTGGCCTCGACAACTCTAGATGCATATGGCCAGAATGTCGATTTCCCGGCAACGATCACCGCTCTTGATCCAGCTGAAACAGTCCTTGAGGGCGTGCCGACTTACAAAGTTACCCTGAAGTTTCTCTCGAGCGATGCTCGGATCTTGCCAGGTATGACCGCTAACCTCGATATCTTGGCCAGCCAAAGGCAGGGTGTCTTAACGGTGCCGGCTCGAGCGGTTACAGATACTAATGGTAAGAAAACTGTTAGAATCCTTGATTCCAACGGCCAAACTTTCAAGGAGAGACCGGTCGAGGTCGGCCTCAAGGGTTCGGATGGAGCAGTTGAGGTGGTGTCGGGACTTACGGCGGGGGAGAGAGTTGTTACGTATATAAAGTGAAGCAAAAATCAAAGATTAAAAATCAAAAATGAAATATAAATCACACAACAGAGCTCTCTATTTTACGTTTTAATTTTTAATTTTTGATATTTCATTTTTAATTTTGTCCCACCATGAATGTAATCGAGGTTACAAATCTTAAAAAGTCCTATCACGACGGGACGGATACGATCGCCTTGGATAAGGTGACTTTTTCCGTACGGAAGGGAGAGTTTCTGGCGATCATGGGACCTTCAGGCAGCGGTAAATCGACCCTCCTTCATCTCCTAGGCCTACTCGATGTACCGACAGGCGGGAGTTATGTCTTCAACGGCAAGGACACCTCGACCTATACTAGTAATGAATTGGCCGATCTGCGCAATCGGGAGATCGGCTTCGTTTTCCAAGCCTTCAATCTTTTGCCTCGAACATCAGTTCTAGATAACTTGAAACTGCCTCTTTATTATTCGAAAATTCCCGAGGCCGAGTGGGAAGGTAAGGCCCGTGAAGCCGTTGAATCGGTCGGGCTCGAGCACCGGATGTATCACCAGTCGTCTGAATTATCCGGTGGCGAAAAACAGAGAGTGGCGATCGCCCGGGCCTTGGTGACCGATCCGGAGGTAATATTCGCCGACGAGCCGACCGGCAACCTTGATTCCAAATCCGGCAAGAATGTCATGGCCATTATCCAGCATTTGAATGAAGAACATGGTAAGACGATCGTCCTTATCACCCACGAAACCTCGACAGCCGAGCATGCCGAGAGAATTATTAGATTAATGGATGGGGTGATCGAGAGCGACGAGAAAGTTAAGAAGAGGCTGAGTGCGAACGATGAGTTTGTAAAGTAAGGCAAAAGGCAAAAGTTAAAATGCAAAAGTTAAAGTCAAAAAATAAAAAGTATTATCTATCAAGGCCATTTTGTAAGTTATTTTTGCCTTTAAACTTTCACTTTTGCCTTTTGCCTTTTAATTTTTAACTTAACTCATGACCTGGAAACACACTCTCAAAACTGCTTTAACCGGACTTACGACCAATCGCTCGCGGTCGGCCTTAACAATCCTGGGAATTGTTATTGGAATTACTGCGATAATGCTGGTGGTTTCTTTGGGTGCCGGAGCCCAGGCTTTGATCTTGGGCCAAGTCCAGGGTTTGGGTACCAATACAATTGCCGTTATTCCCGGCCGGGAGCCGACTAGTCCTTCCGATGTGACGGCCCTTTTTAGCGATTCGCTCAAAGAAAAAGACCTTGTCTACCTAAAGAATAAAACCAATGTGCCGGGTTTGAAGTCGATAATGCCTACGGTCTTTGGGGCCGGCTCGGCATCTTATGGTTCCAATGCTTATCAAGTTTCTGTTTTTGGAGCAACCGAGCTTATGGCCGAAATTTTCGATCTTCACCCGCGCGGAGAGTTTTTTAATCAGGATGATGTCTTGTCGAGAAGCGACGTGGTTGTTTTGGGTTCCAAAGTCAAAACAAAGCTTTTCAATGAGGAGGAAGCTTTAGGTAATAAGGTCAAGATCAAAGGCCGCAATTTCAAAGTTATAGGGATTTTGCCGGAAACCGGAGGAGGTTCACTTTTCAATTTTGACGATATGGTCCTGGTACCATATACGACCGCCCAGGAATATATTATCGGCAAGAAATATTTTAACCGGCTTATTATTCAGGCTGTATCGGATGATGCCGTAGCGGTGACCGCCGAGGATATAAATATTACCTTAAGGGAAGCTCACGGTATTACCGATCCGGCCAAAGACGACTTTACCGTTCAGACCCAGCAAGATCTGGCCAATCGACTTTCGACTATTACGAACGCATTGACTTACTTCCTGGTGGCGGTAGCCTCAATCGCTCTTTTCGTTGGGGGAGTGGGAATTATGAATATAATGCTCGTGGCGGTTACAGAAAGGACCAGGGAGATTGGTTTGCGCAAGGCTTTGGGGGCGACCGATCGAGATATACTCTCTCAATTCCTATTGGAAGCTGTTCTTCTGACGGCTATTGGCGGAATAATTGGTATAATTCTCGGGGCTTCTCTGGCTTTCGGAGCGGCTCTAGTTCTTTCACAGGGTCTCGGCGTCAACTGGTCTTTCGTTTTCCCGTGGGGCGGAGCGGGTTTGGGTCTGGGAGTCTCAGCTTTGATCGGTCTTATTTTCGGCGGTTATCCAGCTAGCCAAGCTTCGAAGAAGAGTCCAATAGAAGCGTTGAGGTATGAGTAGAGTTGCGATGTCGTTCCCGCGAAGGCGGGAATCCAGGATTAAAATGAAGGACACAGAAATCCAAATTTCAAAGCCCAAAGATCAAATCAATGTCAAAATCCAAAGCTCAAAACGCTTTGATATTTGGGCTTTGGATTTGATTTGTCATTTGAACTTTGCAATTTGATCTTATCCTGGATTCCCGCCTTCGCGGGAATGACACAAAACCATGAATAAACTCTCGAAAAAGATAAATTATTGGAAACTTGCTGCCGCACTCCTCATTGCTTGGTATTTTTTCCGCTGTGCGGCCACACCAACCTTCGGCCATTTCATCGACAATGTTGACCTTCTTATCCACGAAGCAGGACATTGGATTTTTATGTTTTTTGGGGAGTTTGTAACTTTTTTGGGCGGTTCGCTAAATCAGATCCTCATTCCCGCTATTTTTTGCGGTTACTTCATTCTTCGACGTGACTATTATTCATCCTCGATTCTTCTTATGTGGGTTGGTTACAATATCGTTAATGTCTCGTTTTATATGGCCGATGCCGTGGTTATGAAGTTGCCTCTTCTCGGCGGCGACAGCTCGATGCACGATTGGAACAATCTTCTCTGGATGACCCACACCTTGCAATACACTCATCTCTTTTCGTCGATTGCTTGGGGGATAGGAATGTTCGTGATGGTTGCTGGTGCAGTCTTGGCTGTGAAGTTTTCAGTTAAGGAAGAGGAGGTGGTCAGGTTGTGATTATGCTAATGTCTATTCTTAGCCGATTGACTGAAATAATATTTCTGATAACATTAATATAGTAATATCTCGCGGCCATTGGGTTCGCACACCCAAGATGGTCAGTTCGGCACTGAAGCTGGCGGCGGGTACTATAACAAGCCCTTTTCCGGGGCTTGTGTGCTTTTAGGCAAGTCCTTAGTCATGACGCTGTAGAAGTGTAGTTTGCCATTGAGGATTTTTCTTACAATCACCTTGATCATTTTCATTTCTGTTTTCTGAATGAATGCCCAATAGGAAACTTCGGCTACTTTTTTATACATATCAAATGTTGCGTGTGAGTAAAGAATGTTTGGAATGATGTGTATTTGTTCTAGCCTTCTTAATTGATCCGCTTTAGATCTGTATTTACCATTCTTCATTATCAAATGATTGAACCCACGCTCATCGAATCGTATCATCTCATTCGGAAAAGCCGGGCAGGCGATCTGACCAATATCAAAATATTTTTTCTTCATTCTTTTAATGAAATCTGCCCATTTATCAATCATGAACTGAATGTATCAAACCGAAATGAAATCCAAATAAAAAAGTGATAAAAAAAGAATAAAATCAGCTACGGACACGCTTAATCATTGACTTCAACAGAGCCCTCTGTTAAGATGCTTTCACGCTCGTTTTGAGTCCCAGTGGGGATCTTTGCGACCTATTTTCTTTCATGGAAGCCAATATTTATAGTCAGGACGGTAAAATTTCAGGCAAGATCAATCTGCCGGAATCGGTTTTTGGTGTTCCTTGGAATGCCGACTTGGTTCACGAGATTGTCCGCTTGATGAATTCCAATTCCCGCACCAATATCGCCCATACCAAGACTCGCGGCGAAGTTCGAGGTGGCGGCAAGAAACCGTGGAAGCAGAAGGGAACCGGCCAGGCTCGCCATGGTTCAACCAGGTCTCCAATCTGGGTTGGCGGTGGTGTTGCCCATGGTCCTAGGAATACCCAGAATTTTGAGCGCAAGATCAACAAGAAAGCCAAGGCCAAGGCGCTCCTTGCAATTCTTTCCAAGAAATACAAGGAAGGAGAAATTCTCTTTGTTGATACTTTTGATTTCGCTACGCCAAAGTCCAAGGATGCCAGGAACGTCATTCTCTCTCTAGCCAAGATCAAGGGCTATGAAAAACTGGCCATGAAGAAGGTTAATGCCGCGATCATTGCTACGGACAAGAAAGCCGTCAATGTCGAGAAGAGCTTCCGTAATTTCGGCAATGTTTCCGTTGAAGAATTCCGCAACATTAACCCTGTTTCAATCCTGAATAGCACTTATCTTATCATCGCCAATCCGGAGTTATCTCTTAAAGCTTTGACTGCTAAAAACGATAAATAAACTAACATGGCTATCTTCGGATTCAAAAAAAGAAAAGATGAGAAGCTCGAGCAAAGCGCCTCGGCAGCTAAAGGCTTGCCCAATAAATCCGTCAAAAAAACTTCAAGCAAGGCTGTAACCGAGAAGTCTCCGGTCAAAGCCGTTGGAACCAAGATTGTTTCTCCAGTTGTCGGGGCTGGCTCTTCATCTCACGCTGCTTCAGTTATTATTCGCCCTCGGGTAACTGAGAAGTCTGGTCTTTTGAGTCAAAACGGAGTCTATACTTTCGAGGTAACCAAAAACGCCAGCAAAACTTCGATCGCCAAGGCTTTCCAGGCTCTCTACAAATTCCATCCGGCCAAGATTGCTGTTATCAATACCCCGATCAAGAATGTTTTCGTCAAAGGACGGAGGGGGACGGTAGCTGGCATGCGCAAGGCCGTGATCAGCCTCAAGGCTGGCGAGAAAATTGATTTTGTCTAACTAAATTAAATCACATGGATTCCCGCCTTCGCGGGAATGACAGGAAAAAACATGAAATCATTCAGACCAACAAGCAAATCAAGAAGGCATATGACGGTTTTGCCGTTCAAAGAATATTTGACGGCAAGCGAACCGACCAAGTCCCTGACTCATGGTATGAAGCGCGACATGGGCCGGAATGCCTTTGGTCGGATTACCGTTCGCCACAAGGGCGGGGGACACAAGAAGCTCTACCGCGAGATTGATTTTATGTATGATAAGAAAGACATTATTGCTACGGTTAAAACCGTTGAGTACGATCCTTTCCGAACAGGCTATATCGGCATCGTGAATTACAAAGATGGTGCCAAGCGCTACGTTCTTCTTCCTAAGACCATGAAGGTTGGTAATTCTTTTCTTGTTTCCGAGAATGCCCCCATCGAAGTTGGTAACCGTCTGCCTCTCCGCAAGATTCCGGTTGGTACTTATATTTATAATATTGAAGTTAAGCCTAATTCCGGGGCTAAGCTGGTCCGCTCGGCCGGTTCCTTTGGCCAAGTTGTTGCCAATGATGCTGGTTATACACACGTCAAGCTGCCGTCGACCGAAGTCCATAAGATTCATGAGGACGCCTGGGCTTCAATCGGAGCAGTTTCCAATGAAGAATCTCGCTTGGTCAATATCGGTAAAGCTGGCCGAACGCGCTGGATGGGTATTCGTCCGACTGTTCGCGGCTCGGCTCAGAACCCGGTTGACCATCCATATGGTGGTGGTGAACAGA
>JBAYFW010000031.1:0-10596 GCA_041667005.1 Minisyncoccota bacterium
ACCAATACAAAACCGACGGAACAACAGCTATTGCAAGCGGTGGAAACACGGATGAAACCAGTATCAAACTGACTTTCAGTATGACCTCCGCCAATAATACCGACTCTCTCATTCCTCAGGTGGAAGTTCAGCCGGTCGGAACTGCTTTTACCGGCACGGCAAGCTTTACAGGTGATGCTGTAGCTTACAGCGGCGCCTCGGTAATTGGAACTACCACGGTCACCGGTTTGACCGCGGGGACTTCCTATCATTGGCAGGGCAGGGTAACTAATGTTACGGGAACAAGTAGCTGGGTAACGATGAGCGGAGGAACGGATTTTGCCGTCGAGTCTGTTCCAACTCCAACACCGACTCCGACTATTGCGCCGGCGGCGGCATCCCAAGTTTCAACATTCGGCACGGGAGCGGCCAACCGAGTCTCGAACCTGATCTCGATGGGTTTTTACGATCAGGCCGAAGCCTTCGCCCGGCAATATAATATTGCCATACCTTCGCGGCCTCAGTCCGCAAGTCAGAACATTGTAACGAATGTCAAAAAACCGTCGCCGTTCATCCGGTCTCTTGGACTTCGCTCCACAGGTCCCGATGTCAAAGCGCTCCAGGTTTATCTAAATACTCACGGGTATCTCCTTACCAAGAGCGGACCGGGTTCGCCGGGGCAGGAGACGGAGTATTTCGGAGTCTTGACCTGGAAAGCTTTGATGAAAATGCAGAAGGCCAGCTATTTGCCGATGACCGGATTCTTCGGACCCCTATCCAGGATGGTCGTCGAGAATTAGCCTCGGTGCCGGAGTGGGGATAGTATGAAGTAATTGAATGGATGGTTGATGATTGCACTAGATTTGACATAAAAATCTCTTAGTGTTAATGTTGAAAGTAAGTTCATTTTCGCAGTTAAGGAGTTCCACACGAAATTGACTTTGATACAACAAAGTGATAAAACTTTAGTTAGTTAGCCAGTTTAATATATTACCAAAAAATAACATGGCCACCCAAACCATTTCATTCAAACCCAAACAGACCGTCAAAAGGTTGCTTTCTTCGTTACCCGATCGAGCTCGTGATGTTATTATTTGCCGCTACGGTTTGGGTAAGGATGAGAAGAGAATGACTTTGGACGCCATTGGCAAGATCTACGGCATTACTCGCGAACGCGTTCGCCAGATCGAGAATTACGCCCTGACCAATGTTCGCAAATCCGAAGAATACGGCAAGGAGAAGATCGTCTTTAGCGAGATCGAAACTCTCCTCCATTCTCTGGGCGGCATTGTTGTTGAAGAAGATTTCCTCGGCCATGTTTCCAAAGACAAAAGCCTTCAGAACCATATCTATTTCCTGATGGTCGTCGGCGAGCCTTTCCGCAAGCGTAAGGAAGATGATGAGTTCCGCCATCGCTGGCATGTCAACGAAGAGCTAACCAAGAAAGTCGAGGAAGCTCTCCGCAAGCTTTATGCCAATCTGGACAATAACGATCTTCTGCCTGAAACCGAAATGGTCAATAAGTTTTTGACCCATCTCGAGGATGTGGCCGAAAAATACAAGAATCAGGAGGTTGTTCGACGCTGGCTCCAGATCTCCAAGGCTATCGGCAAGAATCCTTTGGGCGATTGGGGTGCGGCCAGTTCTCCCAATGTCAAGACCAAGGGCATGCGCGATTACGCCTTCCTGGTCATCAGGAAGCACGGCTCGCCCATTCATTTCCGTGATGTCGCCAAGCAGATCACTATCATGTTCAACAAGAAGGCTCATGTCGCCACCACTCACAATGAGCTTATCAAAGATCCTCGTTTCGTCTTGGTTGGCCGTGGACTCTACGCCTTGGCCGAATGGGGCTACGCCCCCGGTGTCGTCCGTGATGTCATCCGCTCGGTTCTCGAGAAGAGTGGCCCTCTCTCCAAAGAAGAGGTTATTGACAAGGTTATGAAGGAACGTTATGTCAAAGAGAACACCATCGTCGTCAATCTTCAGAATCCCAAATATTTCAAGCATGACAAGGAGGGTAAGTACACTCCGGTAGGGGAGAAGTAAAAAAGTATATTCAAGCAAAGAGCCTTCGGAAACGAGGGCTTTTTGTTATTAATAGAGATTAATGCAAAATGAAAATAAAACAACATCTGTGTTGTCATTCCCGCCTTCGCGGGAATGACACAACTAAATAACTTTGCACTTGTATCGTTTTTCACTTTGCACTGATTGGGTTATAATACTCCCATGTCTCTCTCCCAGTCCCTAGCTATCCTCAAAGCCACCTTCCTTTCGAGCTTTGTTCCCGGATCGCTCCAATTCCTTCTCTACATTGCTCCTATTTTCCTGATGGTGCTTCTAGCCATCATCTTCTGGGATCTCTGGGTTGATTATGTCCAAGGCAAGCAATTCTTAGGACTTAAATATACTGTTCTCGAACTTAAGCTGCCCAAAGACACTTTCAAGTCGCCCAAAGCCATGGAAACGGTTTTGAATACGATGAACAATACTTCGGGTGAGAACTGGTTCTCGATGTTCTGGAAAGGCGAAACCCGCCCTTGGTATTCTTTGGAAATAGTTTCGATTGAAGGCCAAGTTAAATTTTTCATCTGGACAGAAGACCGACGGAAAATTGGAATAATGTCCGCCCTCTACTCACAGTATCCAGAGATCGAAATTACCGAAAACGGCGACTACTCCAAAAGCGTTCATTTTGATTCCAAGACCATGAAGCTTTGGTGCGGCGAGTTCATTATGTCAAATAAGAATCCAGCCTATCCAATTAAGACCTATGTTGACTACGGTTTGGACAAAGACCCAAAAGAAGAGTTCAAGGTCGACCCAATGCTGCCCCAGATTGAATTTCTTGGCAGTGTTCCTCCAAACCAACAAATCTGGATTCAAATCATGATCCGAGGACACAAGAAAGAGCAGCATAAGCCAGGAACGCTTTTTGGACAAACTGACGCCTGGAAAGACGCGGCCAAAAAGGAAATCAACGAAATTCTCCTTCGTGATCCCAAAACCAAAGTCTCCGGAGCAATCAATCCAGATACAGGTTACGCCAAACTACCAAGCATTACTGAAGGTGAAAGGGAACTAGTAGCGGCAATCGAAAGACGCATAGGCAAGTTAGCTTTCGATGTTGGCGTAAGGGCAATATATGTCGCCCCTAAGGATACTTTCGATACACCTTTCGGGGTTGGCGGTATAATCTCAAGTTTCAGCAACTATCGCTGGGAACATATGAGCGGTTTCAAACCCAATGGTGACAAGTGGCATTTCCGTTTTACCTACCCTTGGCAAGATTACAAAAATCTCCGCCGCAACCGCTACTCTCGCCTGGGACTCATGGCCTATAAGCTTCGCTCTTATTTCTATGGCCCTTTCAAAGGCAAACCTTTTGTCCTCAATTCCGAGGAGCTGGCAACCATTTATCATTTCCCGGGTTCGGTCTCCCAGACACCTTCGCTCGATCGTATTCCATCGAAGAAAGCTCAGGCGCCGGGGAATCTTCCCGTTTGATTTGCTATACTTTGAGACAATATGGGAAATGGCCACCGTCCAAAAATCAATATTCGTTTTCTTGTAGCCGGACTTTTGGTGGTTATCGTTCTTTTTGTCTTGGGAACGATTTACACCGCTTTACCGCCGGGTAATTTTCCATCTAGGATCGTGATTGAGGTAAAGCCCGGAACCTATCTTTCCCAGGCAGCCGATATTTTGGCGACTAATAATCTTATAAAATCGCCCCTGCTTTTCAAACTCCTGGTTGTAAGCTCAAGCGGACACCGCCAGATCCTTTCCGGTCAATATCTTTTTGAAGAGCCCCAGTCGGCTCTGCGAATAGCCTACCGTCTGAGCCGCGGAATTCAGGGTCTAAGCAAGGTCAAGGTGACCTTGAACGAAGGTCAAACGATCAAAGAGATGGCGATCGTCCTTGGCAAAACCTTTGAAAACTTCGATGCTCAGTCTTTCATTGAATTGGCAAGGGGCAAGGAGGGTTATCTTTTCCCTGATACTTATTTCTTCTATGAAAATGTTCGGCCGGAGGAAGTTATCTCTTTGCTTGAAGAAACATTCCGGAACAAGCTCACGGGAATCTCGGCTGCAATCAAGACTTCGGGCAAAACAGAAGCCGAAATAATCAAAATGGCTTCAATCGTAGAAAGAGAAGCCCGGGGCAAGGAAGACCGGCGAATCATCGCCGGCATCCTTTGGAAAAGATTATCGATAAAAATGCCTCTTCAGGTGGACGCGCCTTTTTATTACCTATTCGGCAAAACTTCGGCCGAATTGACTCTAGACGACCTGGCTCTCGATTCTCCGTACAATCTTTACAAGAACGCCGGTCTGCCGCCGAGTCCCATCGCCAACCCCGGTTTGGAAGCACTGCAGGCCACAGTTAATCCTATAGTCACGGATAACCTTTATTTCCTATCTGACAATCAGGGTAAAATGCACTACGCCGTTACCCATGACGAGCATGTAGCCAACAAACGGAAGTATCTACCTTAGGAGGAACTGATAAATTTCTAATTACTAATTTTTAATTTCTAAGAAATGACCAAATTCCAAGCCCTAATTGGTCATTGGTGTTTATTTTGAAATTAGAAATTTGCCGACTCTTGCAAACCACCGCCTCAATGTTACTCTAAAGTCGTGGTCACAAAGGCAAAAAAATTAAAGGTGATGGTTGGTCTTTCCGGCGGCGTCGATAGCGCAGTCTCGGCAGCTTTGCTCCAAAAAAGCGGCCATGATGTCACAGGCGTCTTCATCAAGGTCTGGCAGCCGGATTGGATAGAATGTAATTGGAAGGAAGAAAGGCTGGAAGCCATGCGCGTAGCCGCTCATCTGGGTATTCCATTTTTCACTCTTGATCTCGAAGCGGAATACAAAAGGGAAGTCATAGATTACATGATTCGTGAATACCGGTCCGGCCGGACACCCAACCCCGATGTGATGTGCAATCGCTATGTCAAATTCGGGGCCTTTTGGAAGTGGGCACAGGAACAAGGAGCGGACTATATCGCCACGGGGCATTATGCGCGGGTCGAACAAGTTGCAGAGGTTAAACCTCTACAAGATAAGTCTTATCAGCTTCTGGCCGGTCTCGATCCCAATAAAGACCAATCCTATTTCCTTTGGACTCTTAACCAGAAAGACCTGGAGCATGTTCTTTTTCCAGTTGGGCATTTGCAGAAGTTCGAGGTCCGGAAACTGGCCAGGAAATTCAAACTTCCTAACGCCGAGAAGAAGGACAGCCAAGGTCTCTGCTTTATCGGCAAGGTTAATATCAAAGAATTCTTGTCTCACTATCTTGAAACAAAACCGGGCAATGTTTTGAACGAAAAAGGTGAAGTTATCGGCCATCATCGGGGTGCCTTACTATTCACCAACGGCGAGAGGCACGGCTTTACAGTAACCGTTAACTCGCCACTCATTGGCAAATATTATGTAATCGATAAAGATGTTGAAAGAAATACGATTACCGTTAGCAATAAGGATAAAAGCAATATTCTACCGGGCGGGGAGAAAACGGTTCGGATTGGGAATATTAACTGGGTCAGCGGAGAGGTGCCGCTTTCTCGTTCCAGAGGTCCGACCTCTGGGTACGCACTCCAAGCCCGCAGCCGTTACCGCGAACCGCTTCAGAATATCAAGATCGCCGAAGTTAAAATCGGCCAAATAACCCTTGAATTTCAAAACCTCCAGGAAAGTCTGACCCCCGGCCAGTCTTTGGTCATCTATGACGGGGAAGCATGTTTGGGGGGAGGGGTAATCGAGTAGTCAGTTGAACACTTTCCTGTAGGAAAGTGTTTGAAAAAGACTCGTTCCTCCTGAGGCGAGGCCTCGGGGAGATTGCGAGGCCTCGCTTCGCAACTCGCAATTTTTTTCCACTGTGCTATTCTCAGATAAACCAGACGGGTAGCGCCCGTTAATTGTTCTTGAAAGGGAGGATGGTTTATGAACGAAAAACAAATATCAATGCCGGATGATTTTCTTGAAAGAGTTGCCAAGGTCTACGGTCAAAACCATGGGATTATCGCGGCATACAGATCCGGTCACGCCAGGCCCGCTATCGTGTTTTACGAAAGAGCTTGTGAGCCTATAAGTGCATTGCAGGTCGCACAAGCATATGGATGGAAATTACTTGAACTTTTGGTGTATCTGGCCGCCAAGAGAAACTTGGAGCGACAAAAGCTCCACGATGAGTGGAAATCCATTATTGGTCTGTAAGTCGACCAGATTCTAATTGACTAAATCCCAAAGCGGCCGTTCTACCCGGCCCTTTTTTGTTGGGACTATGTCGGACATGGTCCGCTATGGTCCACCGCCCGTGATATAATACCTCCATGAACCACCTCATCACCATCACCAAGTCCGACGGCACGAAGCAACTGTTCGAGGAAGAGAAACTGGTCAATTCGCTTCGGCGGATCGGTTCGTCGGCTGAGGCTATCGAGGACGTCGTCGACCAGGTCGAGAAAGAGATGAAAGAGGGCATGAGCACCACCGATATCTACAATCGGGCCTTTTTTCTTTTGCGCAAGCATTCGACTCATGCCGCCGCCAAATATTCCATCCGCCGGGCCATGATGGAACTCGGTCCCGATGGCTTTCCCTTCGAGAAATTCATCGCCCGCCTATTCGAGACCTGGGGTTACAAGACTCTGACCGACCAGATCATGCTCGGACGGTGCGTTGATCATGAGATCGATGTTTTGGCCTGGAAAGGGGAGGAGCTAGCCATGGTTGAAGCCAAGTACCACAACGAATACGGCATGAAGTCCGATCTCAAAGTCGTCCTCTATGTCAAAGCCCGCTACGACGACCTCATGGATACCGTGTTCGAGAACGACGGCCTCAAACGCAAGCTCTCCGGCCGCTATCTCGTCACCAATACCAAGTTCACCGACAAAGCCGTCCGCTATGCCGAGTGCAACGGCCTCAAGCTCATCGGCTGGAATTATCCGGCCAAGGGCAATCTCCACGACCTTATTTTCGAGAACAGCCTCCAACCCATCGCCTGCATTACTTCCTTGACCCGCGAGCAGAAGAAAGACCTGGTCGGCCGCGGTCTTCTCCTTTGTACAGATATTATCGGCAAGCCTTCCGTGCTTCATGATATAGGAGTTAAACCGGAAGAGACGGAAAAGATACTAACGGAGGCCCAGATGGTGATAGAAGAGGGGAAGTGAGAGATTTCGTACTGTGATTCAATACCCGTTATCAACAGGAATGAACGCGCCTGGCGGTGGTACAATTAAGTACTAATTAGTATCCTAATTCACTATCATGGAACAAAACAATAATGTTGTTCTTTCGCCTAATGAAGCCGATAGGCCCGCTTTTAGCGTTACGACAAGGCAGGCAATCGGAGTGATTATTTTATCAGTGTTAATCATCGCCGGCATTTGGTTTGGAAATTCAAGTTATTTGAGAGTTAATGATTCTTCCAATAATCAAAAAAAGCTTGAAACCATCGATCGGTCCAGCGGGCTTGAAATTTCCTGGACATCTTTGCCGGCCCCGTCCGGCGTGAGTGGTCAAAGCCCCAAAGTCGGCATATCGGCCATGTGTGTTCCGGGTACGGACTGTTCTGACACCGTAAGGGCGAGTGAAGAAAGTCCGGCTTATTATTCCTGCAAACAAGACAGTCAGTGCGCCTATTTTTCCGGTTTTACCGGAGTGCGGACTGGCGTCGAAAAGCCGATATCCAATATGCCGGTCTCTGTGCCACCCCAAGCCGGAAGGCCATCCGGCACATCCGGGACTGCGGGCGGGATCAATCCGGCAAATACTCCATCCAAACCTCTGGCGGTCAACGGAGCAAGCGGCTGTTTCAACGAGGAAAACCTAATGGAAAGCGCCATTGACAAAACTAGTCTGCGCCGGGACCCCTCGATTCCTTGTGAATGCGGCATACAGCCACCAAGTCCTATTGTCGAAGGGACAGCCGGAGAAATAGACGGTGACACCGGAGAGGTTATTGTACCGTCAAAGTTCGGTAGTCATGAGGGTACGGGCGGGAATGGTTGGGTTTGCATGAAACCCCGGCCTGGTACGGATATTCGAACCGGTAACTTTTCCTATCCGTCTGAGATCAAACTCGGCGAGCCGTTCAAAATTTCCCTTGAGTATGAGAATGTCGGCATCGAACCCTGTCAAGAGATCAAATTCGAGGCCCAACTCATTCGGACCACTTCTGGTAAACCTATACGGTTGGGAGGTTCGGGGTTCGTCTCGACATCCTATCCGCCGTTTGGTCCAGGAAAAATTCAGACTCTTAATTTCGACAGCCGGGTTATCCCCGCCCTGGATCAGGTCGGTAGCTATAGTATCGAGACGGCCATGTTCTGCGGACTTCCCCGGGAAACACACATCGTGAACGGCATGGGGGCCCTGTTTATAAAAGTCGGTCAGTAACCCTAATTACAATATTTCTCAAATTCCCCAAGCTCTCTATTTTCTGCTAACATTCCTCCATGTCAAAGAAAATCAGGGTAGCGATTCTATTTGGTGGCAAAAGCGCGGAGCACGAGGTTTCTTTGCGATCGGCCGAGAGTGTGGCCAATGCCATTGATAAAAGCAAATATGAGGTAGTCCTTATTGGTATCGATAAGACCGGCCGGTGGCTGATGGGTAATTCGGGAGTTCAGCTTTTGAATACCTCCAATCCTAAACTTTATAAATTAAATTCTTTCAATACTTCGAGCGTGACTCTTGTACCACAGGGAGGCGGTAATCTTTCTGTGCCTGGTCAATCAGAAGGTTCCCAAAATTCCATTGATGTGGTCTTTCCAATACTTCACGGACCATTTGGCGAAGACGGAACCGTTCAGGGTCTTCTCAAGTTGGCCAATATCCCGTTTGTCGGAGCGAGCGTTCTGGGATCAGCTGTAGGAATGGACAAAGATATTATGAAAAGATTGCTTCGCCAGGCCGGGATCCCGATTGGAAAATTTATAACGATTAGATCTGGTCAGGAAATTAGTTTTGCAAAAGCCAAAAAAGACTTGGGTCTGCCGCTTTTCATTAAGCCCGCCAATATGGGTTCTTCGGTCGGCGTTAGTAAAGTAGAAAATAAAGAACAATTCGAAACCGCTCTGGCCGAGGCTTTTCGTTTCGACAATAAAATAATATTTGAAGAGTTTATTGACGGTCGGGAAATTGAATGCTCAGTCCTGGGAAACGATAGTCCGATCGCTTCTTTGCCGGGCGAAATAATCGTGAAAAAGGGCTTCTACGACTATGAAACCAAGTACATTGACGAATCAGCCGCTCATATTGAAATACCGGCCAAATTGCCCAAAAAGATTATCAAGGATATTCAAACTCTGGCAATCAAAACTTTCAAAGTTCTATCTTGCGAAGGTCTTGGACGCGTCGATTGTTTCTTAACCAAGAAAGGGAAGGTGATCATCAATGAAATTAACACCATGCCCGGCTTTACCAATATGAGCGTTTATCCCAAACTCTGGGAAGCTAGCGGCATTTGTTATTCGGAGCTTATTGATCGCCTGATTGAGCTTGCTCTGGAAAGATTTGAGAAAGAGAAAAAGTTGGAAGTGTCGTATGTGTAATCCCCTGGCCCTCCTTCCAGTCGGGCCACCCCCTTTATAAGGGCCCCGTCACAAAATCCCCCGCCTCGCTAATCGCTCGGCACCCCCTTTTTCAAAGGGGGATTCCTATTCGGATTTTTTCTGTGATAAAGAAGACTCTCTTAAGTTGGGGGATTGTTTGATGAATTTTTCAATAGTTCTGACTACAATTTCAATATTACTTTCCACATCCAGATTGCTAAACCTGAGAACTCTGAAGCCGCTCAGTTTCAAATATTCTTCGCGAAATTTATCGTAACCTTTCTTATTACTGTGGCTCGTTCCGTCTATTTCAATGGCCAGACCGAGAACCGGGCAAAAGAAATCAACAATGTAGTTGCCGATTATTTTCTGTCTAAGAAATCTGTATCCCATCAATTTCCTGGCTTTCAATTGTTTCCACATTAAAACTTCAGATAAAGTAGAATTATTTCTTAACTTCTTGGCCCGTGATAATAATTTGTTATTGTAAGGGGTAATCATGATTTAACCATAATCATACGCTAAGGAATCCCCCTTTGAAAAAGGGGGTGGTCGGAGCGAAGCGGAGACCGGGGGATTTTCCCACATAAAAGGTAAACCGCCGCGAACGGAGGTTTTCCTCGTTTGCGGCGGCGGCGATGAGATAAATTATTCCGTGATCTTATTCGCTGTCGGTAGGCTGATCAACACTATTGATACAACAGCAAGTAATGCGCCCAGCCACTGTGCTGGGGTAAATTTTTGCCCACTGACAAGCGAATAAGTAAGAACCACCACCGGATACAGACTACCGATCAAGATCACCCATGGTACCTTGGTCGGCCATCTGCTAAACGCAGTGATTTGAAGTATTGTCGCTGTAGACGAGAAGATTCCCGCGGCTAAGATAAGACCGATAAAGGTGAGCTCTAGATTAAGCTTACTCATGCCGCCCGTTTTCGAGCTTATCGCGAAGAAATACATGGCAGCCGATACAAACATGACCCCCATGTAAAGAGTCGCCGTTAGTATGCCTGACTGCAATTTTGCCGCCCTCGATAGAATA
>JBAYFW010000032.1:0-10372 GCA_041667005.1 Minisyncoccota bacterium
AACAATAGGGCTCTGTCACAAATTGCTTTCTAGATTGTCATGTTTTTGGTCAGGATTATTCAAGGACGCAATCCAATTGAGTAGGACCAATCTGCTATACTTTAGCCATGAACAAGAAAAAGATCTTCGTTTGGGCTCTTTACGATTTCGCCAATTCGATCGTCATGATCGCTTTTTTTCTTTATTTTTCCCAATGGCTGGTTATTGACCGCGGAATCTCCGACTTCTGGTTCAATCTGACCTTGACCGCCGCCAGTTTGCTTTTTCTTTTGGTCGGACCAGTACTCGGGTCCATTGCGGACAAAACGAACAACAAAATAAAAGGAATCAGAATAACTACCATTACGGTTACTATCCTGTATCTTATTACCGGCTCAATCGCAACTTTTTTCCCGAATTACGACATCCTGGCCGCTATTTTCTTCACACTCTCCACGGCTGTTTACTTACTCTCCTTTACTTATTACAATGCATTCCTCAAAGATTTGGCCCCGCCGAAAAAAAGAGGAGCTGTTTCCGGCTGGGGTCTCTTCGGCAATTATCTGGGTCAAATAGCCGCGATCTTGATCGCTCTACCTTTCGTGACCGGCGCCATTCATTTGTGGGGCGCGGCCGGCCGGGCCCAAGCCTTTATTCCGGCCACGATTATCTTTTTTCTGCTTTCCCTGCCGCTCCTTTTTACTTTCAAGGATGCCGCGCCCGACAAAATCATACCCGCCAATTTCGCCGCGGAATACAGGAATATCTGGTCATCATTCAAGAACTTGTGCCGAAATTCTTACATTGGTCGCTTCTTCTTAGCTTACTTCTTTTTCAACGACGCCGTCCTCACAGCCGCCAACAACTTTCCCATTTACATGGAAAGAGTTTTTGGAGCCGATGACACCTTCAAAAGTTATGTCATGCTCGGCATTCTCATAACTTCCGCTATCGGATCTCTCTTGTCCGGTTGGGTGGCTGACCGGATCGGTCACAAGAAAACCTTGATGATTATTCTTGGCGGTTGGATCGTCATCTTCCCTCTTCTGGCCTTCACTTCAAGTCTAACCATACTCGTTGTCATAACAGTCATCATGGGTCTTTGGTTCGGTTCGGCCTGGACTGTGACGCGGGCCATGGTTATAGACTTTGCTCCCGACCACCAGGTCGGCCAATCTCTTTCCTATTTTACCCTGATGGAGCGTTTCGCCACTCTTGTTGGGCCACTCACCTGGGGTCTCATCGTGGTCTATGCCCCGCAGACCCATTCTTTCAACTATCGAGGTGCGGCTTTTGCCATGGTCCTCTTCATTATTATAGGATTGCTTATTGCACAAAAACTGCCTGGAAAAAGCCTTAGCGAAAGCAAGGGTTTGTAAAACTCTACCTACTCATAAACCTCATGATCACCCACGCTGAGCAACGCCGCTGTTTTCTTATCCAGGTATTTAAAAATCACCCGAAACTTGTAATTAACGGAAAAACCATATCGATCGCGTAAGCGTCCGTGAAGCTTATGAACCTTCAGGGCCTTATGATTATTCCTGTCTCTGAATAAATTAATCTTTGCCTTAACTTCTTCCTGGAGAGAAGATACAAGTTTGTTGTATAGCCGAATAAACTCGGATGTGTATTTCACCGTTATATCCATATCTATTGAGCGTACATTTTAGCCAGTTCATCCAGATCACCTTCGAAAAGCTTCCCCTCTCGAGCTTCCTGCTCGGCCCGCAAAACGGAATTGACCGCCTCGTCTTCTCGGAGCTTGATCAGGGCTTTGCGAACAACATCGGCTTTGTTGGCGCCATAGCCGCTGCCGATCATCTTTTCGATGAATTCTTCGAGAAAAGCCGGTAAGGGGACGGATATAGTAGACATTGTTTAAGAGGTTATATGATAATGTAATATGATTTTATCATATATGCACTTTGATTACAAGCAATTAATGGACAAAAAAGCCCCGACTGCCGGGGCCCCTCAGGCTACTGAGGTTGTAAAACAAGAACCTCGATAAGATCAGACGGAATGTGTATTTCAACATTCTTCACCCCTTTGCTGTCACTATCCATTAGGACTATAGGACAGTTATGCTTCCTACCTTTTTCGAAGCGAACAATCGTCCCCGTAGCACCATGGGTATAGACGTGTGCATCTCCGTTTGTAGCAAATCTCTCTGGTTTCAAGCTAATCTTGTCACCGACCTTCAAATCAGTATCCATAATCATCTCCACTTGATTGTTCAAAGAACCAAAACAAAAAGCCCCTCCTCAGGGCTCTTTGCGTCAACAATAACGGAAATAGCCCTACGAGTTCGTAGATGTAAAGCTAAAGCCGCTAAAGAATGACATTTTCATTTGTCAGAATTATACACGACCATTGTTTGTTGGCAAGGCGAATTATCACTTATTCCTTCTCAAACTTGAAAGTAGCAACCTTTCCGTAGCCAATTCCCCGTTGACCAAGCCACGGTGGCTATCATGGTAAATTTCAATTAACTTCCTTGAAAGTTCAGCCAATTCGGGGGCCGAATAATTGGCCGCTCCTTTTTTAGCTTTACTGTAAACAAAGGGACTTAAACCAGCTTCGGTGGCCGACTTAGCATCACGAGCCAAGATCATAGACTTAACTTGCCAGAAAAGCGTGCCGATAATGCTTTCGGGCTCGAGATCATTGTCTATAGCTTCCCTATATATCGCCCAAGCTCGGCCAGCCTCTCGCGAACCGATTGCATCAGCCAGTGAGAAAATATTAAATTCCTTTTTACCTGAAGATTTGGCTTCCGCTTTGCCATAACCATAACCAGAAGCAACCGGCAGATCAGTCACAACCACTTTCTCGGCTCCCTTCTCATAAGCTTTCTTGAGGTCAGCCTTGACCTTGCCTTCAGAGATTATGAAAATATTATCTGACTCATTCATAGCCGAAAGAAAATCAGGTAGCTTATCCAAAGCTTCGGCATTCTCCGAAGGATTGTCCAGGAAAATAATATACTTATTGGAAAAAAGACCCTGGCCGCCCAAATGTCCTTCGATAAGATTGACACTAAGTTCTTCCGGATTAACTTTGACGAAAGCGGCGTCCGGTCTTTTCATCCGCAAAGAATCAGCCAAGGCTCGGGCCTTTTGGGAAGATTTTTCTTTGTCCGTGCCGTGGAAGATGTATAGCATATTATTTTAACTCTCCCCAATTGTTCCCGATACTGGCCGAAGCCTTGAGAACTATCCCCTTGGTCTCTTTCGGGTCCATCACACTTTCCATTATCTTCTCAATCTCAGGTGCAATCTTCTCCGCTTTATCAGAAACAATCTCATAAATCAATTCATCGTGGACTTGGAGCAAGGGGAAAACTTCCTTTTCCAATTTATTCTTCTTCAAATACTCGTCTATCCTGATCAAAGCCAGCTTGATAACATCGGCTTCCGTGCCTTGGATGGGCGCGTTAATAGCCATTCTCTCGGCCGCCGCTTTGATATAAGGAATTTTAGAATGAATGCCTTCAAAATAGCGCCGTCTGCTATAGAAAGTTTCTGTGTAACCGCGAGCAGCTGTCTCTTTCTTAACATCATCCAAATATTTGGCCAAAGTGGAAAAGGTTTCAAAATAACTATTAAGAAACTCCTGAGCTTCGGCCCGAGTCGTGCCCAGATTCTGTTGCAAAGCCGTGACTCCCATGCCGTAAATAATGCCGAAGTTAATTACCTTAGCTTGGCGGCGCATCGTCGGAGTTACTTCGGCCAGAGGGACTTTGAAAACGAAAGAGGCGACCGAAGTATGGATATCTTCGCCTTTCTGAAAAATTTCAATCAGTTTTTCGTCACCGGAAAGGAAAGCGGCGATTCGCAGTTCCATCTGTGAATAGTCGAAACTGCAGAGAGAGAAACCTTTCTCGGCCACAAAAGCTCCCCGGATCGCCCGTCCCAGTTCTGTTTTAATGGGAATATTCTGCAAATTGGGATTTTGTGAAGCCATCCGGCCAGTGGTTGATCCCGAAGAAATAAAGTTGGTATGGAGCCTATCATTACCGTCAAGAAGGGGCGGAATGGCGTCAATATAAGTCGAAAGCAGTTTCTGAAGTTCGCGGTACTCGAAAATCAAGGGTACGATAGGATGCAAGTCGCGCAACTTTTCCAATTCCGATTCGCGGGTCGAGCGGGCCCCACCGGAAGTCTTCTTCATGTTCTTTCCACTCAATTGCAGCTTGTCGAAAAGAACCTCGCCCAACTGCTTGGGAGAATTGATATTGAATTCCATACCCGCCAATTCCACGATTTTCTTTTCCAAAGACGAGGCTTGGGCGTGATAAGTTTTGGCCAGATGGGCCAAGACGGCCCGATCGATCTTCACTCCCCTTTCTTCCATCCTATGAACGATGGGGATGAGCGGCAATTCGATCTCTTCATAAACTTTTCGCAAATTCTTTTTATCAAGCTCCTCGAAAATCATTTTTTTGGCCAAACCGAAATCCTGAGCATGACCATAATTCAAAATATCCTCAAGCTTGGGATTGGTAAGATTGGAATCGACCAACCAAAGGGCAAGGCTGGTTTGCTCGAGGTCGGCAGGGTCAACATTTGACGAATCATCAGTTTCTTTTTTGGCTTCTCCCACGAAATCAAAAGCACTATTAGTCTCATATCGCTTAATCCCCTTTTCCAACCGTTGATTCAGTGTCCTGAATTCCAACACTGACCAAAGAGCGCCGATCTTCTTCGGCTCCAAAGCTTGAATGAAAGTCTTTTCCGGCAAAGTGAAGGTAATAGGCGCATCACGGCGGATCGTGGCCAGCATCTTACTGAATTCGGCCTCTTCCTTGTTGTCCTTTAAGAGTTGAATGATTCGCGGCGTCAGGCCGGCTTTTTTGAATTTCTCGTCGCCACCGCCGCCCGCAGATGATTCTAATTCTTTATAAATATTTTCAATTGATCCGAAAGTTGTAATTAGAATCGTAGCCGTCTTTTCACCAATTCCCTTAACGCCAATAATATTATCTGATGGATCGCCTCGCAAACCTTTGTAGTCAGGAATAAGTTCCGGCCCAAAGCCAAAGCGGGTCCGGACTGCTTCCTCATCATACATGATCGTGTCATTCAAGCCTTTCTTCAGAGTATAAACTTTGACATCCTTGCCGCTCACCAATTGCAAGGTGTCCATGTCGCCGGAAGCGATGATGACCTCAAGGTTGTGGTTTGTGTCATTCCCGCGAAGGCGGGAATCCAGGATAGAACCATTTAATTCAGACGCTTCGGTTACATCCTGGACCCCCGCCTTCGCGGGGGTGACAACAGTTGCAGAATTGACACCTTTACGCACCTGCTCCACGATCGTCCCCAGCATATCGTCGGCCTCGAAGCCTTGTTTGTCATAGATAGGAATACTGAAAGCGGTAAAAATATCGCTCGAGCTATTCATTTGGGCGATAAGATCATCATCGATCGCTTTTCTCTGAGCCTTATACTCTTTGTAAATCTCATGACGGTAAGTCGGCCCTTTGAGGTCGTAACAGGCCACGACATAATCAGGCTTCAGGTCTTCGATAATCTTAATAAGCATAGTCGAGAGGCCATAAAGAGCACCCGTTGGCTCACCTTTAGCTGTGGCAAAGTCAGGAAGGGCGTGATAGGCCCGGTGCAAAATGGCGTGAGCATCGAGAAGAATAAGTCTTTTCTGAACTTGGCCTTTGGTTTTGGATGAATTAGCTGTCATATAACCATTGTAGCATTTTCACTTCTTCGAGGCCTCGCCTCGATAATTCATCCACTATCCACAGTCTTTGATCATTTCCCTTTGCTTGACAGTGCTATAATTATCTTGAAATGGCTAGTGATTTCCTTAACGCACCAATTTTGCCCGGAGGAATGCCGGTCAAGAAACAGCATCATCGCCTACTGATGACCGTTCTTGTTGTGGTTGTCATTGCCGCCATTGCAATTTGGTACGAATTGCTTTTTGGGATTAATAGCAACGAGAGCGGATATAACGCAGCCTCGAACAATAAATCAGAGATTGCCGCCCAAGCCGCGATAGTCAAACAATTAAATGACGCCGTTGTTCCACCCAACAAAAAAGAAGAGGACCTGACAATTAAACTTTTAGAGTCTTCCGTCACAAAACCAAACAAATCCGCGAGCGATATAGATCTTGAGCTTTTGGAAAAATCAATTGTCAAATAAGTAATAATTACAAAAAATGAAAACAAATAAATCAACTCTTGTCCGAATTCTTTCTTTGACCGGTTTCCTGCTCGGCGCTTTCGCCCTTTCGGCCGTTGCCGACACTTGGGTCGCTCCCGGTTGTGCGGCCCCAAATTGTAATACCCCCGCCCCCATCAACCTTGGCCCCGATCGCCAGGTCAAAAGTGGCGGAGTCAATATCGGCGGGTCCATGTCGGTCATGCAAACCGCCAACCCAACAACAGGATTCGCTCTTGATGTGAACGGTCACGGCAGATTCCTTGGTCTTAGCGTTCCCTTCGGCATGGTCACCACCAAGGACCTTAGGATAAGTGGCGGAGACATTTCTGCTGGGAATGTCCTTGTCGCCACAGGCACGGTAGGAGTTGCCGAATGGACCCATCCTTCCAAACTCAATATTGCCCAGTCAAATACCGGCACCAAACCAGTGCGAGACGGTTCAATTCCAACCTCAGGCATAGCTGATCTTGGATCAGACTGGAAGATGATTCAAATTCTTGGTTCATATGCTCAAAGCGATAATGGTCCTGCCGGCGGCTATATCTACAAAACCGACACCGGTATTCGCGCCGCTTTATATGGTGCCACTGATTTTTACTACAACTTCGATGTTGATTCGACAAGAAAATGTTCGAGCACTCCTGGTTCAGGATCACCTATTGTCGCACACTCCTTGTGTGCCAAATTACAGGGCAGCAATCTTATTATCGAGACTGGTTCGTTAATATCAGTCGTATATGTCGTCATGAACTAAACAGCTTTGGCTTCAACTATAAATTTCAAAACACGGGACAGATCGTCCTGTGTTTTCATTTCTATCCAAACATGTGTCTCCTCCGGACTGATCCCCACCTTTTCCGGCCATTCGATCATAATGAGATTACCTTTGTCCTTTTTTAGTTCCTCCAAACCAAGAACTTTCACATCATCCCTCTTTTCCAAACGGTAGGCGTCAATATGGATAAGCTTTTTCCAGGGGTACGCAGAGGTTAAACCTCTGTCATCTTGTCGAGGAGAGACCTCTGCAAATTGGCCACCCCCTGGAATTACATAAATCTTCATCAAGACGAAAGTGGGACTTGTAACCGTCTCTTTGATTCCCAATTCTTTGGCCACGGCTTTGACGAAAGCCGTCTTCCCTGCACCCAATTCACCATAAAGACCCACTGTCAAAGCGGCCGACGCTGGGCCAAAATCACTAGAATTATCCTTGAACTTTTCCCGGCCAGTCGAAATTTCCTTTAGCCAATCTTTGGCTATTTGCTGTGTCTCTTCCAATGAATGGGAAACGATTTTCATAATTTAAATATAATAGCGCATCTTAGAGGTCCTACCTAGGTGGAACCTCTCGGTATAAACAAATATGCCGCTCTTCCCCGAAGTGGGAAAAGCGGCCAAAGCCTTTAAGGAACCCTCATCTACCGTAGTGGTACTGGCCACCGCCGCTGTTCCCGAAGCCCAGATCACTCTGAACTTGGTTGTACTGTCGAAGCTCGGCCCCTCGAGAGCTGAGGCCCGGACCCATCGGGTACCCACCGCCGTACATTCCCTCACCCCACGCACCAGTAGAACGAATGTGACTTTCGACACTGATAAACCCTCTCCGGTTGTTATAGGCACCAGCGGCCCCGGGTTGCCCCAAATGAATACTCGTATCACTGTACGAGTACCCGCCGGGCCTCGTTTCTTTAATGTGCATGAACGAGGTGCACCCGGAGGTGCATACGAGGGCAAAGAGAACGGCGACCAGTGCCAACAAATTTCTAATCGATTTCATGTCAAAATTCCTTGTTTTTCTTCCTGAGATCATTCCCAGGATTCGCCCACTATTATAGCACACCTTATATGTAAAAGTCAAGGATTACACGAGAAGTGGCGAAACAGCCTGATTTGGAGCTTTTTTCGAGACTTTGCAGAGGTCCTCTACAAATGCTGAGCAAGGCCCGGCCCACGACAAAGCCCTGATTCATCATTCTCTTCTTACCTCCAAGCTCCTAGCTCTTTTCTTCCTTCTCCTCCCTCTCCCCAACCACCCATCCCTCACTCTCCCCGATACGCTATAATATCCCCATGACTCTCTCCTTCGACGAAGACAAGTCCAATCGCAAGCTGGCCGACCTTCTTCATAAAGAAGAAGAGGACCTGGTCCAGATTCTTTCCGGTAAATACGGCATTGAATACGTCAATCTGACCGTTACGCCCGTTAATGCCGATGCTTTGCGTTTGATCCCCGAAGCCACCGCCCGGGAAACCCAGACCGCGTCTTTTGCTTTGTCAGATAAGAAAGTTAAAGTAGCTGTTCGCAATCCCCAAGACGAGAAAACCCAGGCTGTTGTTGAAAATTTGAAGACCAAGGGTTACGAGCCGACAATGGAAATGGCCTCAGGTCAGAGCTTAGAGAAAGCTTGGCAAACTTACAGTGACCTTTCTTTCGCCTATGAAAGCAAAGCTGGTTCACTGGAAATTTCCAACGAACAAATAGTTGAGATCATTAGCCAAGCCAAAAGCTTGCCAGATGTTATTTCTATATTACAAACCACCATTGCCGCCAAGAAAAGCTATCGCATTTCCAAGATCCTAGAGACGACCGTGGCCGGAGCCATCGGCATCGAAGCCTCCGATATCCACTTCGAACCCGAGGAAAATTATGTCCGTCTCCGCTATCGCCTCGACGGCGTTCTTCATGAACTCATCCAGTTCGATAAGGAAACTTACGCCCTCTTGGTCTCCCGGATCAAACTGATCTCCGGTCTTAAACTCAATATTCGACAGGATTCCCAAGACGGCCGCTTCAGCATCCGCCTGCCGGAAAACGAGATCGAGATCCGCGTCTCCATCCTGCCCGGCGCTTATAACGAATCGATCGTCATGAGTATTTTGAATCCCAAATCCATCGAAGTTCCCCTGGAATCGCTCGGCATCGGTCCCAAACTTCTTGGCATTCTCGAAAAGGAAATGAACCGCCCCAACGGCATGATCTTAACGACCGGTCCGACCGGCTCCGGCAAGACTACGACTTTGTACGCCTTTTTGAAAAAGGTTTACACGCCCGACGTGAAAATCATCACCATCGAAGATCCGATCGAATATCATCTGCCGGGCATTGTTCAGACTCAAGTCAACGAGAAAGGTTATAACTTCCTTGAAGGACTCCGGGCGGCCGTCCGCCAAGATCCGGACATCATCATGGTCGGTGAAATTCGCGACAATGAGACGGCCGAGATCGCCGTTAATTCCGCTTCGACCGGCCACCTGGTCTTCTCAACCCTTCACACCAACAACGCCGCCGGTACCTTCCCTCGCCTGATCGAGCTTGGTGTCAATTCCAAAGTCATCACTTCAGCTCTCCGTGTAGCTATGGCTCAGAGGCTAGCTCGCAAGCTTTGCACTTTTTGTCGCAAAAAAATTCCCCTTGACGGTGAAAATCAAAAGGAGATTGAAACTGTTCTTTCAGAAATAGAAGACAAGTCTTTGATTCCAGAGAACCGAAATAGTATCTGGCAAGCAGTTGGTTGTCCCAAATGTAACCTGACTGGCTACAAAGGCCGGATCGGTATATACGAAGCGATCTTGACCGACGCCAAGATCGAGAATGCCGTCGAAATGAATCCCAGCGAAAGAGAAGTCTGGGCCGCGACCAAAGGTCAAGGTATTCCCACCATGAAGCAGGATGGGGTTCTCAAGATTCTCCAAGGCATTACTTCGATTGAAGAATTGGAAAGGGTTATTTCATTGGTAGACTAAGGATGTTTAAAGGTTTTTTGAGTGACCCCTTACGCCCTTTTAAGCCCCGAGGACATTCTGCGCCCAATGTACTGCTGCATTTTCCAAAGTTTGAGTGAATCCCTGGAGCGAGAACTTTGTGAAAATGCCAGTACATTGGAAGCGGAGCCGCAGGGGCGCAAAAGGGTGTAAGGGGTCGCGATAAAAAACTAAAACGTTCTATTTAAATTTATTGACAAGTCTTCAATATCGCTTTAATCGTTTGTTATCCACAAAGAAAATTGCTTTACCACCTAAGGGAGCGGTAGGATGCGAACAGGCTTGAAAAGAAAGTGAGCGCGAGAATCTCTAAGCAATATCTTGACGCATGATGCGTCGAGCGAGGCAGAGTCCCGAGGATAATTTCAGTAAATCAACGCAAGCGTTGCAACCAAAATGTCCTTAGCACTATGCCCAAACCTGGGAAGGCCATTGCTTAG
>JBAYFW010000033.1:0-10286 GCA_041667005.1 Minisyncoccota bacterium
AGGTCAATTCCAGGAGGAGGATGTCAAGCATTTCCTCGATCATATTTCATACGAACAAGGCTACTTTGATGCTTTACCGGCTTATACCCGCTTGGCCGAGAAATTGAAGTCTATCGATGATACCTGGGGACAATGTTCCAACAAACTTTTCCATCTCTCAGTGCCGCCTGATCTTTACGAAGTCATTTTGAACAATCTAACCGACTCGAAGCTGGCTTTACCTTGCGATGATCTTTCCGGTTGGACGCGCGTTCTTATCGAGAAACCTTTTGGTAATGACATCAAGACGGCTCATTCTCTGGACAAACTCCTGGGCCGGCTTTTCAAAGAAGAGCAGATTTTCCGAATCGACCACTACCTAGCCAAGGAAGCCTTGCAGAATATCGTGGCTTTCCGTTTCAGCAATCCCATCTGGAAACCGATGTGGTCCAACAAATTCATCGACAAAGTCCATATCAAACTTTTCGAGACGATCGGTGTAAGCGGTCGCGGCAAGTTTTATGATCCGATCGGTGCTCTTAAGGACATGGGTCAGAGTCACATGCTCCAAATGCTAGCCTTGATCGCCATGGAAGAACCAGGTTCAACCTCAGCTAGCGACATTCGTCGTGAACGATTGAAAGTTTTGAAGTCCCTAAAGAAAATTGCCAAAGGCGAGCTGGCGCAAAACGTTGTTAAGGGGCAATACGAAGGTTATCTTAAGGAAGAGGGAGTTTCTACGCACTCCAAAACCGAAACTTATTTCCGGGTCAAAGCGGCTCTCAATCTGCCCCGCTGGCGCGGTGTACCTTTCTATCTCGAGAATGGCAAAAGTTTGGCTGAAGCCAAGACTGAAATTGACATTTATTTCAAAAGCCAGACCGGCCGCCGTCCCAAAAATTCTCCGCCGGAAGAACAGAACATTCTAACTTTCCGAATCCAACCTGATGAAGGCATCAAGATCAAGTTTTTCGTCAAAACTCCCGGCTATGGCTTCACAACCGAGGCCAAAACCCTGAAGTTCAAATACTCCGATATTCCGGCTTTCAGCAACAAGCCTAATGATTACGAGAAGCTTATCCATGACGCCTTCCAAGGAGACCAGACACTTTTCGCTTCAACTCCCGAGATCTTAGCTTCCTGGGAATTTGTTACATCTATTTTGGAAAATTGGGGTGATTTGCCGTTGAAGGTTTATGAGAAGGGAGCGAGAGAGATTGAATAGCTTGGATTCCTGACATATCCAGCCAAATGAAAGTAGCCTTTATCCACAACGAAAAGAAACTCGGCACCGGCGCCCATTACATCAACGATCTGATGGCCTTAAAACTCGCGGAAAGCGGGGTCGAAATAAAAAATTTCTACCCTCGCGCATCTCTCTTGAAAACTCCGGTTAACCTTAGCGGCCTGAAAAATATCCTCTTTTTTTATTCCTTACTCGAAAGACGCAAGGAGATCCTCAAGTTTACCATTATCCAAGGGACAACATACACGCCACTGCCTTTCTTAGCCTATCCGGTTCCGGTCGTAAGTCATTTCGGATCGACGACCCGGGGCTTTCTGACATCGACGCCTCTGGCCAAGAACATTACGAACGGCACTCGCAAGGTCTGGTACGGGCTGAAAAGAGACGGGGTGATCAACGAATTGAACCTGAAGACCAGACGGCCGATGCGCGATATCGCCGACATCGAGGACTATGTGGCTTCCCGGGCGACAGCCGTTATCGCCACTTCAGAAAAAGTGAAACTAGAGCTGCTTGCTTCGGGCGTTAAAGAGGAAAATATCACGGTTATCCATAACGCCATTGAAGATTACTGGTTTGACAGAGAGCCGACGCTCTTTTCCCCCGAACCAGGCATTGTCTTTCTGGGCCGCCTTGGCGGCGACGCTTTCACCCTGAAGCTGAAAGGCCTGGATCGCCTGATTCACCTTTTCCAAAAATTCCCGCAGGTTAGAAAGACGACTTTTTGCATAACGACGAACAAGCCGCTTGCGGAGTGGCTCCGGGCGAAAATTCCAAATCATACCGTATTTGCGAACACCAAGAAGGACAGTATCCCCAATCTCATGTCGACCCTGCGCGGGCATATCCTTTTCATACCGTCGCGCTACGAAGGTTTTTCTCTCAGCCTGATCGAGGGAATGTCCCAGGGCTTGATACCGGTCGTTTATTCCGTGGGCGTGGCACCCGAAATTATCCGCAACGGAGAAAACGGTTTTCTCGTCTCGTCCCAGAATGAGGCGATCGAAAAAGTCGACTTGCTCCTTAGGGATACGGGGCTTCGCGAGCGGCTGTCGGCGAAAGCCGTCGAAACATCCCGCCAATTTTCCGGCAATATAATCGCGAAAAAATTGATGAAGCTATACGAGTCCATCCTCGAGAAGATTCCCGACAAGAACCGGAACCATCGGAAATTTATTTGAGTCGGGTTATAGCACAACTTTGCATTTTGTCTTTTGATTGAAAACGCATATAATCAATATTCATCCTTCTTGGATAAAGATAAGGAAGTCGGAAAGCTCTTCAATTTGCTAAAAGATATAGAATTTAACGATTTGTAAAAAATTACTTCTGCATGCGTACATAAAGGTTTTATTTTTTGCTGGCGGTATTGCCATGTTGGTTATATTACGGTAATGTATTTTCGGAACCTGATATTGTGTCAGGGGACAAAAGTTGTCCAAGCCTAAAACCCCTAATCGGGGAAAGGAGACAGTTCAATGAAAACGATAGGAAAACCACTAGCTCGTGCAATGGCGTTCTACCACCAAGACGGCCTTCCGGCCGCCTGGAAGCAAGCTATGAAGTTCGCCGGCAAAAGCGGACGACTGGCAACTATGCCCGATATCGTCGCAGCTCGGGTCGAAACTAAACCCGGTGCGTGGCTATGGCAGACGTACTTTACGACTCTCACAGCCGAGTACTACGGCTTCTCGAAAACCGGCAAACGGATTCTGATCGTCGCCCACGGCGTCGGTCCGATGTCGACTCTCGATGGCGTCCAAAAGGCGTACAGCTGGGAGTATCAGAACAAGGAACGAAGCCATCGTGGCGGTCGCATCACGGCCCAGGAATTCCTGGACCTTGAAGCCGGCAAGTTTGGAGAGGTCAGCATTATTGACCTCGAGCCGTACTGCAGGCGGTATGAGTACCCATTCCTTCAGATACTTCGGTCCTCCGAAGCTTTGGCTGATCCGGTGCTCAAAGCACGATTTGGTCTTCAGACCGAGGGGTACGTGAAGGCTCACACCGAAGTCGCAAGAAAGTGGCATCGTGAGCAGGCCGGTCTAGATCAGGAGAACAAGTACAACCTTCCGGATCACGATCAGTTCCTTGATCGTCGTTGCTCTCAGCACGAGCGCGATGGTGCCGAGAACTCCGATCCGTACATCCTCAAGGTTGACGGAGCGAGCAACTGTAGCTACTTCTTCCGGGGTCGTTACGGTTTCCGCGAGATCGAGGAAGGGATGGCAATTGCGCACTTGGTTTCGACCGGCTGTCTCTGCCATCTTAGCCATGATGGAAACGAAAGCCTTACGCTTGATGTGGGCTGCCATGAATGGTCGAACGGCGTTCGTCTCGTCGGCATCCAACCTGGCGGAAACATTCGCTCGGGTCTGCATCAAGGTCCGGACGCTCACGAACTTTTGTGCAAGCACTGGCGTGAGTTGCTCATTCCGACAAAGAAGCGACAAGATGTCGGCTTCTGCGCACTCGTTCAAGTCGGCAAGCAGTGGTTCACCCAGTATCCGAAGATCGGAGAACGGATGGATACATGGGAGCCGGAATTCGTCGTGACCTCGGCAAAGAAAGTTGGAAAGCCGGTACTGTTCTCGACGACATCAAACGGATCTGTTTTCTTCAAATTTGGCGTCAAGGAGGTGCAAGCTATCGCCCCGCCAAACGCGAATGCCTACTTCTTTTGTGGCCAACCAATGCCGGCGGGTGATTACCATGTCTGCGAGGTCCAGTTCTACTGGATCGAAGCGGATACATCGAAGCGCATGATCCGAGCCGACAAGCTCGCTCATGACTACGACACCATGATGAAGCTTGTCGTAAAGGAAATGGTGGCAGCGTAACGTCCTCTGATGGTCGAAAACTCAAACCCCGCACTTGTAGCTCCGGCTGCAGGTGCGGTATTTATTTGAATATAATTGTGTTGCATTGTTTTGAAAAGCTCCAGTTTTCTGTTAATCTAAGTGAATGCCCCTCTCCATCGGCATCGTCGGCCTGCCCAACGTTGGAAAATCAACGCTTTTTAATGCTTTAACTAAGAAGTCCGTTCCGGCCGAGAATTATCCTTTTTGCACCATCGATCCATCGGTCGGCGTCGTGGCTGTGCCGGACGAACGCCTGGCTAAGCTCACGGATTTTTCTAAGTCAGCCAAAACAGTTCCGGCCGCTATTGAATTTGTCGATATTGCCGGCTTAGTCAAAGGCGCTTCCGAAGGCGAAGGTTTGGGCAACCAATTTCTCTCTCATATTCGGGAGACTGATGCCATTGCTCAAGTTGTGCGAATCTTCGAAGATGAAAATGTCATTCACGTCAATAGCAAAATCGACCCTCTGGGCGACATTGGCACCATCAATTTAGAATTAATTTTAGCTGACCTTCAAACTTTGACCAAAAGGAAAAATAGCCTAGGCAAAGAAGTTAAAGCCGGTAAGAAAGAGGCGGTTATTGAAATGGGCTTGATTGAAAAGCTCATTCCCGCTCTGGAGGCAGGGAAGTTGGCTTCGACAGTAGCGCCCGATGAATTTGAGGCGCCCTTTCTGAAACAGCTTTGCCTTATTACGGCCAAGCCTTTTCTTTATGTTTTGAATAAAAAAGCGGGGGCGAAAAATTTAGATGAAGTTAGAGATGAAAGGTGGGAAAAATTGATGGGGTTTCTAAATAAAAATTTCGTTCTTGTCGACGCCGGCTTGGAGCAAGAGCTCAAAGATCTTGATGAAGCCGATAAAAAGGAAATGCGCAGCGGCCTGGGCGCCCACGATGACGGCACCGATGCTCTCATAAGAAAAAGTTACGAGATGCTCGGCCTTATTACCTACTTCACGACTGGTACCGACGAAACTCGAGCCTGGACTATTAAGAGAGGTTGGACCGCACCCGAAGCCGGCACCGCTATTCACACCGATTTCAAGGACAAATTCATCCGGGCGGAAGTTATCGAATGGGATAAGCTCCTCGCCATCGGCTCCTACGCCGCCGCCAGAGAGAAAGGACTTTTGAGAACGGAAGGGAAGGAGTATGTGGTCAAGGATGGGGATGTGGTGGAGTTTAGGATATAAAAAAGCGGGGCGCGTCATTCCGATGAATGGCGCGCCTTGGTAAGCTTTTGGATTCATTACTGAATCCATTCACACCGTGGCCTACGGTGCCGGATGAGTCCCGATTAAGGTCAAAGGAACCTCCTCGTAACACAGTGTGGTTAGTACTGGTAGACGGTTTACCCTACGAAACTATTGTAGGCTTACCGGGTAACCCGACATTTTTATTTTAGAGCCGCTTGTGGCCGAGCGATGAGCAGGGAACCCCATCTGTCTCTATTCGCACAAGCCCTAGCCCTCTTAGGACACTCTATCACGATTGATTTGTTTGTAAAGAGGTTTCGACCATGTCCGACATGGTCAGGGCAGGTAATCTCTGCAAAAGTAAAAGCGCCAGTCCCGGGAGGGGGCTGGCGCCTGAAAGGTGGACTATCGTTGCACCTCAGTCTTGGCCGTGATGGCCTAAACTGATTGGGCAGAGTTTTCTTCGGCTCTAGAAGCCGCCGAAACTATTGTCCTGGTGCCTTCTGGTGTTCCGACTTTGGCGATTCGCGATATCGCAGCCGGAATGGCCTCCAGAAGTTTTCTGGCTATCCAGCGGAGGGAGTTGTTGTCCACCGAATTCCAAGTCCCACCTTGGCTAATGACCCCGTTTTTTTACCGCAGGGGCTCCGCGGCACCGCTGTCTCCCACCAACTACGGACAATATGTGGGGGCCGAGACTTTCGTCGATAGGCGCCCGCGCTCTCGCGGACATCCTTCTACAATCTCCTTTCCTAAAGGCAGTGGCTTCCATTCGGAACGCTACCATATCCAATTATTTTGTCAAGTATTTTTAAAGATATCCACTTTTACGGTAAAAAGAGCCTAAAGTAAGGATATTTTTCATTTGTTCTCTAAGGATGTAGAATGATCCGGAATCTGCACAAAACAAAAGGGAGCTGTATGAAACAACCAGTAAGTTTATCAGGTGTTGGGTTTTTGGGTCTCACGCTTATTCTGATGGTGGTCCTGCGTGGCCTCCTCATTTTACCCACACTTGCTGGCCATTAAGCCTGCCAGCCCCGGCCCGTCAGACAGCTGACGGGCCAAAATTTTGAATAAAAAAGACTTTTGAGCTATGATTGCCACATGTCAAAAAGCCCTAAAAAATTAAAAACCTACGACCCTTCCAAGATCGAATCGAAGTGGCAAAGAAAGTGGGCTGCTTCCAAGATTTACAATTCCAAGGAAGATCCCAAGAAAGACAAATACTACGTCCTCGACATGTTCCCATATCCCTCTGGAGAAGGCCTTCACGTCGGCCATCCCAAGGGTTACATCGCCACCGACATCATTTCCCGCTACAAACGGATGCGTGGCTATTCCGTTCTTCATCCCATGGGCTTCGACGCCTTCGGTTTGCCGGCCGAGAACTATGCTTTGAAAACCAAAACTAATCCGGCAGATGCGATCAGAAATGCCGTGAAGCGCTTCAAAAAGCAGCTGGAAATCTTGGGCTTCGACTACGACTGGTCACGCGAGATCAACACGACTGATCCAGCCTATTACAAATGGACCCAGTGGATTTTCCTCCAACTTTTCAAAAAAGGCCTGGCTTACCAGTCGTTCGAACCCATCAATTGGTGCCCCTCCTGCAAGACCGGCTTGGCCAACGAAGATCTCGAAGACGGCCGCTGTGAGCGTTGCGGGACTCTGGTCGAGAAGAAGCCCATGCGCCAATGGGTCCTCAGGATTACATATTATGCCGAAAGACTTTTGAATGATTTGGATGCCTATGATCCATCCAAACTTCCTCAAGTAATCGACAAAAAGAATCCGCCACGCTCGGGCAAGAAAACCATTGAGCGCCGGACTATTCACGCTATTGTTCATGATCCGAAAACAAATAAATTCCTCGGTCTCAAATGGAAAAAGTTTGACTGGCATACATTCATCGTTGGTGGAGTGGAACCTGGAGAAGATTTGGTTGAAGCAGCCAAAAGAGAAGTCTTAGAAGAAACGGGCTATAGCGACATAAAGCTTGTCAAAGTTCTTGGAGAACCGATCAGGGCGGAATATTTCGCCGCGCACAAAGATGAGAACCGAGTAGCCATTACCACTTCCGTCTTATTCGAGCTAGTCTCGGAGACTAGAAAAGAAGTAGCCAGAGAAGAGAAGGAGAAACATGAGGCAGTTTGGCTAGACTATGGTCAATTGAATTCAGAAGTGATGACGTGCGCCGAACTTCCATTCACTTTGAATCGAATAGACCAAGCCTTGAATATTACGGGACCTCATTCCTTCAGCACTACTGTCGGTGAAGATGCCGTTAAGCCGGAGCTACCTTTCGTGGAAAGAAATGCGGTCATGGCCATAATTAAGCACTGGTCCGAGGATAAGTACCTCGGTCTCAAATGGAAGAAGGTCGATTGGCAGACTTTCGTAACCGGTGGGCCAGAAGACAATCAAACACTTGAAGAAGCAGCCAAAATGGAGATTGTTGAGGAGACGGGTTATCTCAATCCCAAACTCATAAAGAAAATTGGCAATGTTGACGCCAAGTTTTTCCATATTCCCAAGAAGGTCAACCGCTTTGCCCATTTTAATGTTTTCTATTTCGAACTAGCCGATAACAAACATCAGCTAATTGAGGCTGATGATCAAAGTAGGCACGAAGTTGTTTGGCTTTCTAGAGACGAGATGACTAATTTCCTTTCTTCCGATGGCCAGCGCTACGCCTGGGCCAAGTTTTTGGATGAAAAATACGGCAACCAGAAGCCGCTTCTCCTCGACTGGCCGGAATCGATCAAAACCTCGCAAAAGAATTGGATCGGGAGGAGCGAAGGTGTGAATCTCAAGTTCAAAGTCAAAGATCTCGATCTTCATTTTGAAATGTACGACTCTATTCCCCAGACTTTCATGGCTCAGACTTTCACCGTTATCGCACCTGAACACAAGGCCATCATTGAGCTCGTAAAGGGAACAGACAAAGAGAAAGAAGTCATGGCTTTCGTCGAAGCAATTAAGAGGAAAAAAGCCACTGAAGGATTTGACCATATTCGAGACATGGAAGGAATATTTACCGGCCGTTACATCGAGTACGGTCCGGCCAACAGATTATTGCCGATCTGGGTAGCTTCATACGCCCTAGCAGACTACGGAAGCGGTATTGTCAACTGTAGCTATCACGACGAGCGTGACTACATTTTTGCCAAGAAATACAAAATTCCGCTTCATCCCGTGCTTTTCCCAAAGGATGAAACCTTGGCAGATAAAGTACGCAAGCAGGAAATCATGTATCGCGAGCCTGATGGAATACTTGAAGAACCGGTTGAATTCAAGGGTCGGCGCTGGGATGAGGCACGAGAAGACATTATTGACTTCATAGAAAAGAATGGCTGGGGTAAGCGGACCGTCCAATTCAAACTCCGCGACTGGGTTTTTTCGCGTCAGCGCTATTGGGGCGAGCCGATACCGCTCATTCACTGTGAGAATTGCGCCAAGAATAACCCGGCCAGCCAGGGCGTCGTGCCTGTGCCCGAAAAAGATCTGCCGGTCGTACTGCCCAAGGTCAAATCCTACGAACCGACGGGAACGGGCGAATCGCCTCTGGCGGCCATAGAAAAATGGGTCAATGTTAAGTGCCCCGTCTGCAAAGGCCCCGCCAAAAGAGAGACCAACACCATGCCCCAATGGGCCGGCTCATCCTGGTACTATCTCCGCTATATGGATCCCAAGAACAAAAAAGCTTTGGTAGACGCCAAGAAGGAGAAGTACTGGGCTCCCGTCGATATCTATGTCGGGGGCGCCGAACACGCCACTCGCCATCTTATTTACGCCCGCTTCTGGCACAAATTCCTCTATGATCAGGGGCTCGTCTCGACCATTGAGCCGTTCACCAAGCTTCAGCATGTCGGCCTTATCATGGGCGAGGACGGCCGCAAGATGTCCAAGCGCTTTGGTAATGTTATCAATCCGGATGATATCGCTAAAACCTATGGCGCCGATACCTTGAGGCTTTATGAAATGTTCATGGGTCCCTTCGACCAGCAGATCGCTTGGAGTACTTCGAGCATTGTTGGCACGAGAAGGTTTATTGAGAAGGTTTGGAAATTGAAAGAAAAAGTGGCAACTGGCAAAAAATTAGGGGTTCTACCTGGTAATTCCTCGCAATCACCTGAAACAAATAGGAATGTTCAAAGAACCATTCATAAGACCATTAAGAAGGTTACAGAAGATATTGAGAGCATGCGCTATAACACCGCTATTAGCTCGCTTATGATCGCCGTCAATGAATTGGAGAAAACGGAAAGACTTTCCAAGACTGACTACGAATCACTCTTGAAATTGATCGCACCTTTCGCCCCTCATTTTACCGAGGAAATCTGGACTAATATCGGCAATAAAAAGTCTATTCACATTTCGTCTTGGCCGGTCTTTGATTCCACTTTAACCGAATCCGACCAGGTCAAAATAATGGTCCAAGTCAGCGGCAGAATCCGCGGCTCTTTCATGGTATCTACCGGAGCAGCCAAAGGTGAGCTTGAAAAAGCGTCCCAAGAAGTGCCGGAAGTCAAGAAGTGGCTGGAAGGGAAGGAAGTACTCAAAATCATCGTTGTGCCGGATAAGATGGTTAGTTTGGTCGTGAAAGATTAGAAATATATAAAGAAAAGAGATCCGCGTCACTTAATTATGCTTGTCCGGTAGTAGTCAAATAATGTACAATGGATTGAATGACAGCGCGACTTTTTTTGTTAATGGCCGCCTTCAGCGTGGCAGTCTGCGGGATCTTTTTTTATCCGACCGGCGCTCAAGCGGCCGTCCCGGCAATTGAAGCGACCAATTATTACAATTTCACGGCTTACGGTGGCGACGGCAATTATCTATATGGCATAAGCTCCGCCGGCACCTATGTAGTCAAGGTTGATGTGAACGGCGTGGTTACGAACGGAAAAAGCGTTACCACTATCAATCCGGCCACCAAGACCTACAACGGCGGTGTTTATACTGGTAGCGGCGTCAGCCGCGTCTGGACGACCTCGGTTGA
>JBAYFW010000034.1:0-10256 GCA_041667005.1 Minisyncoccota bacterium
CTCCGCAGGATTTCTTCAGGCCGATTTCTTTACCAAAATCAACTGTGATTTTGTAAGTGGGCTTTTTCGAAAGAGAATCCTCCACATTTACAATGCGACCAATCCTAATATCCAAATTTTCAAATGAACTGTAATCAGTCTGATTTTTCATAGATTTAAGTAGTTATAAGTTTTGACAAAAAACTTCCGATCAAATTCAGAAATGCAGCAGCAATTTATGTAGAAATGAAAACTAGGCGGCAGAAGTTTCTGCCGGAACAGGAGCTGGTGTAGCTTCAACAGGAGCTTCGGCTTTAGGGGCTTCAGCGGGAGCAGCTTTGGCTTCGGCGATCTTGGCTTCCTCAGCTTTCTTCTGAACAGTTTTCTTGGGAAGGGCGTTCAACTTCTTGCCTTCAATCACTTTCTGTCCGACTAGGAAATTGTGGAGAGTCAAAGAGAGCTTAGCCCCTTTGCTCATGAAGTGCTTGATGGCTTCAAGATCCAACTGCTTGGCGGCGTCATTCTTGAGACGGGTATCATACCAGCCCAGGTTCTTGAGATACTTGCCGCTCTTGGGACCATTCTTGGAATCAGTCAAAACGACCCGAAAAGTCGGTTCGTGCTTGCGGCCGGTCCTCTGTAAGCGGATCATTAACATGAAGGAAACATTAGCAGAAGAGCGGAGAAAAGGCAAGGAAAAGGTCTCACTTACTCAAAATAGTCGCTAATTCTGGATTTTATTCTTTTTTTATCACTATTTTATTTAGATTTTATCTTCAAGGAATACAATTACCGACATGAGTAAAAGACATGACGAATGGAATAGGCTCCAGCAAGCATTGTCAAATAAGACAACTGAAGTTTTCTGCAACAAACGTGAAATCTGGTGGTGCTCAATCGGAATGAATATAGGAACTGAACTTTATGGGAAAAACGAATTATTTGAGAGGCCGGTGCTAATTTTGAAGGTCTACAACAAAGAAACGGCTCTGGTAATCCCGCTTACAAGCAAATTGAAGGAGGGTAAATATTACAGCCCTGTAAAAATAGGAAACAGCATTTCAAATGCGGTGTTGTCACAAGTCAGAACAATCAGCACAAAGAGATTATCCAGGAAAGTCGGTAAGATTTCTTCTCAGAATTATAACGAGGTGCTACAAAAATATTTAGGCAGCGTATGAGAAAAACCTCCGCTACATGCGGAGGTTTTTCGGAGCCCTAAGGCCTTATAGGCATATGTTAGCAGAATAAATAATTTAGGTCAATCAGATTTACAAGGAACTGTATCTATTTTTCCTCAAAATCTCTCCCATTATCCTCAAGGCTTTTTTCACCTCCCTTTTCGTCGTCATTCTCCCAAAAGAAACCCTGATCGAATGTTTGCTTCCGGCGCCAATAGCTTTCAGAACGTAAGATTCCTCCTCATCACGCAAACAAGAGCTTTTGGTTGAAATGGCCACTCCCTTGGCATCAAGCTGAAGGACAAAAAATTCATTATCAATACCGGGAATCGAAATGTTGATAATGTGGGGACAACTAGTGGATAGCGATTCATCGAGGTCTCGCCTCGATACCAAATCACTTGCGAGATGAGGCCTCGCAAATTCACCTCCGTTTACCTTCAAATCCGGCCTTATTTCCTTCAATCCTTCGATAAACATCTCTTTAAGCGCACTAACTCTCTTCACCTCGTTCGTTCTAAGTACTTCACTTAATTGAAGTGCCTTCCCCAGACTCATGATGCCCGGTAAGTTTTCCGTACCCGAGCGTATTCCCTTTTCCTGTCCACCACCGAACACAATCGGCGAGATGGGCGTATTTCTTTTGATATACAACAAACCGATTCCTCGCGGTCCGTAAACTTTGGAACCATCAAGAGTTAAGAGATCAATTCCCATCTTTTCAACTTTCAATTCTTCATAAAGAGCGGCTTGGCAGGCATCGGTGTGGAAAATAGGATACGAGAGCGGCCGGAGATTAGAAGGTGAATCAACCTCTTTAGCGGCCATCGAAGCTCGAGCCTGGCGAATGACTTTGGCAATTTCACGAATAGGCTGAATTGTGCCAATTTCATTATTTACAGTCATTACGGAAACTAGGACAGTTTTGGGAGTAATTTTACTTTTAAGTTCCTCCAGCGAAACCAGGCCGTTTTTATCAACGCACAGCGTGTCGATCATAACACCTTTGCCATGTAAGTAACTCAAACATTCTCGAACCGAAGAATGCTCGATGACGCTTCCGATAATATGCATATCGGAATATTCCACCCCCTTTTCTCGCAAAGATTCCACACCTCCCAAAATGGCCAAATTATTTCCCTCCGTTCCGCCGCCCGTGAATACTATTTCATCCGGGTGAGCGCCCAAGAAATCCGCACACTGCTTCCTTCCCTCTTCCATAGCTTTCTTGGCCAAAACGCCTTCTTTATAAAGAGAAGAAGGATTGGCATACTGTCGCTTTGAGTACTTCTTAATCTCCTTTTGGACACGCTTGTCAATGGGAGTTAAAGAGGCGTAATCGAGATAAATGCGACGGTTGAACATAAGGAAAATTTAGCATGAAAAATGACGATTTGCCAAGTAGAGGTTAAACCTCTGCAGACCATGTCCGACATGGTCTCAATTTGGCATTTCCCCAAGTCTTCTCTATAATAAGCCCCATGAATATTTCTTTTTCTGATCCGCTTACAATCACAGTCGGCATTCTTATCGTTGCTGTTATAGTTCTATTCTTAATCGTCCTGCGCCTCCAAAGCAAACTGAAGCGCTTCCTCGTTGATGTGAACGCCCACAACATCGCTGACTCTTTAGCTCACGTTTCCAAAGATCTGAAATCCCTCCAAGAATTCCGGAAAGAGATTGAAGACTATCTGGAACAAGCTGAGAAACGTCTCCGATCCAGCATCCAATCTGTTGAAACCGTTCGTTTCAATCCCTTCCAAGGCACCGGCGCCGGCGGCAATCAGAGCTTCGCCACGGCATTCCTCAACGAAGAAGGAGACGGTGTCCTCCTCTCCAGCCTCTACAGCCGCGACCGGGTCAGCGTCTTTTCAAAGCCTATTAAGAATAATACTTCGGAACATGAGTTGTCGGATGAGGAGAAAGAGGCGCTTGAGAAAGCGAAAGCTAGCGTCAAAACTAAGAAGTAACTATTAAAAAAACAAACGGAGGGGGTTAGCCTCCAAAACACTACAACCGCTAACTTTGATTGTCAATATCCCTCTTTTCTGTTACACTGTTCTACTAACATATGCCTAATTCAAATCAGAAAAATCTGATTGCCCGCCCGCCCGTGGTTGTCATCATGGGGCATATTGACCATGGCAAGTCGACGCTTCTTGACTACATCCGCAAAACCAAGATCGTCGAAGGCGAAGCAGGTGGCATTACCCAACATGTTGGCGCTTATCAGGCCGAATGCCTTTCTGGCGGGGCCAAACATCTCATCACTTTCCTCGACACCCCCGGCCATGAAGCTTTCTGCAACATTCGCGAACGCGGCGCTCAGGCTGCCGATATTGCCATACTCGTAGTGTCCGGCGAAGACGGAGTCAAACCGCAAACTGTTGAAGCTTACAAGAATATCGTAGCTGAAAAGATTCCTTACATAGTAGCAATTACCAAGATCGACAAGCCCAATGCCAATGTTGAGAAGGTCAAACAAAGCCTCGGTGAAAACGAGATCTATGTCGAAGGCTGGGGCGGCGATATTCCCTGCATATCCATTTCCGCTTTGACCGGCGCCGGTATCGACGACCTTCTTGATATGATTATTCTTGTGTCCGAACTAGCCAATCTCAAATACGATCCGACTACTTCCGCTTCCGGTGTTGTGGTCGAGTCCAGCCTCGATGCTCAGAAAGGCATTTCCGCTACTATTCTTCTTAAGGACGGCAAATTGGAAAGTGGTTCTTTCGTCTCAGCTGGTGAAGCTTATGTCCCTGTCCGATTTATTGAAGATTACAAAGGCAGCAAGATCAATGAAGCCACTGCTTCCCTACCGATTCGCATTATGGGCTGGAGTCAAATACCAGAATGCGGCGCTAAGTTCATTACGGTTAATTCCAAAAAAGAAGCCGAGAAAATCGTGGAGGAAGCAGAAGCCAAAAGAAAAGTTGAAGAGCACCGTCTGGGTGAAGAAGCTAAGAAGGCTGCAAAGATTGCCACCACTACAACTCCGAGTGTTGCCGGCGCCATAAAGAGCGCGAGTGATTTGAAGGAGAGCGCCAACTTAAAAGATAGCGGAAAGGTGGCCGAAGCCCCGCAAGTCATTGCTTTACCAATAGTCATTAAAGCCGATGTTATCGGCAGTCTTCAAGGTATCGAACACGAACTGGTCAAAATTAAGCATGACAAAGTGAAAGTAACGATAGTAGCCAAAGGCATCGGCCCCATCAATGAAAGCGATGTCAAAATGGCCCAGAGCGATCCTTCCATTATCATTATCGGCTTCAATGTTAAGCCGGAAAACAAAGCCAAGAACATTATTGAGCGCTCGGCTATTCCACTCAATGTTAAGACTTTCAAGATCATTTATGAGCTTTCTCAGTTCGTAAACGAAACTCTCCTTTCCAAGGTTCCCAAAGAATATATGGAAGAAGTGACCGGCCGGGCCAAAATCTTAGCCGTCTTCTCTAAAGAAAAAGACCGCCAAGTCGTTGGTGGCAAATGCGAGAACGGCGAGATCGGCAGCGGTAACGATGTCAAGATCAGCCGCCGCGAAACCGAGATAGGCCGCGGCAAGATCCGCGAACTTCAATCCAAGAAGCTCAAGGTTTCGTCGGTGGCCGAAGGCTTCGAGTTCGGAATGCTTCTCGACGCCAAGGTCGAAGTGGCGGTCGGAGATAGAATCGAGGCGGTGAGGACAGTAGAAAAGAGCTAGGAGCTAGGAGGTAAGAGCTAAGAAGATTCTCTTCCTATCTCTTACCTCCTAGCTCTTAGCTCTTAGCTCTTAGCTCAAAAATTATGACCCAACGCGATAATAAAATCAAAGAAATCATCCGTGAGTTAGCCGCTTCTTTTTTCTCGCGGCAGTCCAATAGGCTGTCAATGATCACGGTAACCGATGTCGAGATCCACAGTCGGGGTGGCAAAGCTGTTATTCTCATGACCGTCTTACCGGAAGACAAGGAAGCCGAAGCTTTGGAATTCGCCCACCGCCAGCTGACTGATTTCAAAGCTTTCGTTCAGGAAAACTCCCGAATTGCTCGAATCCCCTTCTTCGAAGTTAGAATTGATGTTGGCGAAAAGAACAGGCAGCGATTAGACGAATTAGCCAAAAAGCTGTAGGATAAAGGCGCGGCCACGTAGACAAGTGGTAAGTCGGCGCTCTGCAAAAGCGCTATACGCGAGTTCGATTCTCGCCGTGGCCTCCGCGAATTTTTAAGAAGCGAAGCGACTATAAAAATTCAGCGTCCTCCGAAGCTCCGACCGAAGGGAGGAGCGAAGGAGGAATAGCTGCCCGGGTGGCGTAATTGGTAGCCGCAGCAGACTTAAAATTTGCCGATCGCAAGGTCATGTGGGTTCGAGTCCCACCCCGGGCACACAAAAAAGCGAAGCGTTTTTTATGTGCCCGGGAGAGAGCCAACTTCCCTCTATCGAAAATATATTATATACTTGCATGAGCATAAATTATCCTTATGAAGATCAAGGTTACCATTATTGTACTCGTGTTAGTGGCAATCATTGGTGGTTGTTACCTCTTCAGTTCTTCCTATACAGCAAAATCTCCGAAAAACGAACAGGAGAATTTTATTGTCTTGAAGATCTCCGATAAAGATAAGAATATATTCTTAGAGGGAGCCGATGATTTTAAGGCCGTCACATTTAGCGGTATTAATTTGAATTATTCTTTTGGCCAAGATAAATCAATAAAAATTAGCGGCGTTGGAACGATTTCATACAACGCAAATATCATTAAAATTAGCAAAGAAGGTATAGAAGTTAATGGTCGGTCACTTTCGAGCGATTCAATAAATTTTGTTCTTAGAATAAATGGCGAACTCCAGGACGGTTTTATTAGAAATTTTGAGTAAAAACTTTATAACTAAGCCATTGGACCCGAACTCAGCGTCGTTGGCCGAACGAAAGATCCTGTCGGAGCAACCGGTGCAAAATTCAACGATCGGACTGCGAGGCCTCGCCTCGCAAAAAACTTCGCCGATGTTCCTCCAGCATTCCGTATTTTTTAATTGCTCCATAATGCCGCCCCGTCCCGTACCCTTTATGTATTTCAAAGCCGTACTGCGGATATCTCTGACCCAACTTAATCATTCTCCTGTCTCGTAAGACCTTGGCGCAAATAGAAGCCAGAGCGATCACGGTTTCCTTTTCATCGCCTTTAATTATCGTTTTCTGATTGAGAAATTCCGCCGGCGCTTTCAAACCGCCGTCTAATAAGACCTGGCAGTTATTTGAACTTATATTCGAATTCACGCAAACCTTATTCAAAGAACTTTTAACCGCTTGTTTTATCGCCCAAGAAAGTCCTTTCAAGTCAATTTTCTTACGGCTTTGAAATGAGACGCAGAAATCAACAACTCCGCTTTTTTGAATTTTCAAGATCTTAGCAAACCACTCTTCCCTTTTGGCTTCACTTAATTGTTTCGACTCTTTAACGCCTTTGAAAAACCTGACCGCGCCACTCTTGAGAAAAACAAAAACTCCCACCGCTACCGGCCCGGCAATGGGACCGCGACCCACTTCGTCAATGCCGATAAGGTATTTCATAGTTCAATCGTACACTTTTTCATCTTTTTCGGCGAGGCGAAACGGTGCGCGGATAATTTATATAAAAAAGACAGCGAGATCATCGCTGCCATTTATCAATCTGGCTGTAAAATTACTTGGCCGCCGCCCTGGCGCAATACACGATCTTCCTCACCACCTCCGGGTGGTGGTCCATTCCAGAGATGATTTCAAACACTGTCGCACCATCTTGGTCCAAGCTCGACTCGATCTCGATCCAAGAACACGGTCGCACCCGCATATCATAAGTCTCGAAGGCCGCATTATTGATCAACCGGATCCTATCGAGCAAATGGACATTATTCGATAGAAGACGGGTATTTAGTGCTACTTTCAGGGAGTCTATAACCCCCCGCGCATCAGAACCAAATCCATACAAATGTACTGCTACCATAAGTACCTTTCGTTAATTGTTGTTCCATACAAACCTACAAGCAAAGATACGATATGTCAATAACAGTCCATTTTCTCTTTCTTCCTGCTTCCTTGTCCATTCTTCTATTTTACTAGCCTTTTGCGCTATACTTCCCCCATGCCCTTCACCCACCTCCACACCCATTCCCACTACTCACTCCTCACCGCTTTGCCCAAGATTGACGACCTGGTGGATGCCGCCAAGAAGGACGGCATGAGCGCCCTGGCTTTGACCGACAATGGCAATCTTTACGGGGCGATTGAATTCTACAAAGCTTGTCAGAAGAAGGAAATCAAACCCATTATCGGCGTGGACTTCTACGTGGCCGCCCGAACGAGGAAAGACATGCAAGCCGGTATCGACAATAGACGGACGCGCTTGGTTCTCTTGGCCATGAATGAAATCGGCTACAGGAATCTCATTCAGCTGGTGACTTATTCGCACCTCGAAGGTTTCTATTATAAACCGCGCTTGGATCGGGAGCTTTTGGAAAAATATAACGAAGGCCTCATCGCTATCATGCCTTCTTTTTCTGGAGAGATCGCCCAGTCCCTGAAAGGGAGAAATCAAGATAAGGCAAAAGAAATCGCGGAGTTTTATAAGAAAGTGTTCAGTCCAAGTGTTAAGGCGGAGGTACAGGCAGTATTTCCGAAGCGAACACCGTCGGAGCCTGCTGGCTCCGCGGTTCCTGCTCACTCGCCTTCGCTCGCTCCGCAAGTCGCTTCTGAAACACTGCCTGTACCTCCGCCTCCCCCCACGCCTGGTGTCATTCCCGCGAAGGCGGGAATCCAGGATACTACCACAGCATCTGGATCAAATGGTCAAATCCTGGATCCCCGCCTTCGCGGGGATGACAACGCAGTAAATCAAGATGACAACACAACTCCCCGCCTCTACATCGAAATCACCCGCCACCCGGAGATCAACGGCCATGAAGCCAACATGAAAACCTTGGTTCAATTTGCCAAGAGCGAAAACATTCCCATCATGGCCGCCCACGATGTTTACTATCTTCACCCCGAAGACCGCCTGGCTCGTGAGACTTTGGTCCGCGTTAATTCCCACAGCGACGCTTCCGAAAAGGTTTCCGACAGCGATGAAGACGATTTCTCGTTCATTAGCCAGACCCGCGCGGAAGAATTATTTCAGGACTTGCCGGAAGCATTGGAAAATACGGAGAAAATTACCAATGCCTGCAATCTCGATCTTAAGCTGGGTGCCTGGGTCTTCCCCGCTTTCACCGTCGAGAGCGGCCGGACGCCCGATGATGAACTGCGCTACCTGGTCTTTCAAGGTTTCGCCAAGCGCCATGTCACCCAGACTGAAGAGCTGACCAAGCGGGCCGAATACGAACTGACGATTATCAAAAACAAAGGCTACTCGCCTTACTTTCTAGTGGTGGCCGACATGCTTCGTTTTGCCCGGGAGAATAAAATTCTCTCCAACATCAGAGGTTCCGTTTCCGGCTCCCTCGTCACCTACCTTTCCGGCATTACCAACATCAATCCCATCGAATACGAAATCCCCTTCGAGCGCTTCCTCAATCCTGACCGCCCTTCCGCTCCCGATATCGATATGGACTACGCCGACAATAGACGCGACGAAGTCATCGAATATGTCCGGCGCAAATATGGCGCTGAGAAAGTCGCCCAGATCGGAACCTTCGGAACAATGATGGCCCGCGGCTCCGTTCGCGATGTTGCGCGAGCCATGGGCTTTCCTTACGAGAAGGGCGACCAGATCTCCAAACTCATCCCCATGGGCTCCCAGGGCTTCCCCATGACCATCGACCATGCCATGGAGCAAGTCGAGGAACTTAGGACTCTCTACAATAGCGACGAGGATACCAAGAAGGTCATCGACATGGCCAAGAAGATCGAAGGTTGCGCCCGCCACATCGGCGTCCATGCCGCCGGCGTCGTCATCGCCCCCACGGCTTTGACCGACTTTACCGCTCTACAATTCGACCCTAAAGGCGAAGGCAAGATCATTACCCAATACGACATGTATTCCATCGAAGAAGCCGGCCTTCTAAAGTTCGACTTCCTTGGGTTGAAAAACTTAACGATTATCGCCGACGCCATCGAGCGGATCGAGAAAATCGTGGGAGACAAGATCGAAGTGGACAAAATTCCCGTCGATGACAAACTGACTTTTGAAAAATTGGCCCATGGCGAGACGGCCGACCTTTTCCAGCTTAACGGCGAAGGAATGACCAAATTTTTGAAAGAGCTCAAGCCTTCGACCATCCACGACATCAATGCCATGGTCGCCCTTTACCGTCCCGGTCCCATCCAATTCATCCCCGACTACATCGCCCGCAAACATGATCCTTCCCTCATCAAATACCTCGACAAAGCTCTGGAGACGATCCTCAAGAAAACTTACGGCGTCCTCGTCTACCAAGACGACCTTCTCATCATGGCCCACGACCTGGCCGGCTACAGCTGGATCGAGGTAGACAAATTCCGCAAAGCCGTCGGCAAGAAAATTCCCGAGGAGATGGCCAAGCAGAAGGAGAAATTCATCGCCGGTTGTATTGCCCATAGCAAGTGGTCGGAGAAGAAAGCCAAAGAAATCTGGAAATGGATCGAGCCCTTCGCCGCCTACGGCTTCAACAAAGCCCATTCCGTTTCCTACGGCAAAGTGGCTTACATTACCGCCTATCTCAAAGCCCATTATCCGGAAATTTATCTTTCAGCTGTCTTAACTTCCGAGCAAGGCGAGACGGACAAAGTAGCCGAGACGATTACCGAATGCAAACGCCTGGGTATTCCGGTCTTGCCGCCGGATGTCAATGAAAGTTTCAGTCAGTTTACGGTGGTGAAAGAGGAGCTAAGAGCTAAGAGCTTAGAGGTAGGAAGTAATAAGGATGAAATCGTAAGCGAAAGGCAGGAGCCGGAAACTTCTGTTCAGAAGCGACTTGCGGAGGCTGCGAAGGCAGCCGAGCAGGAACCGCGGAGCCAGCAGGCTCCGACGGTGTTCGCTTCGGAACAGAAGTTTTCGGCTCCTGCCTTGGCACCTCAATCAACGACTTCGCCCCTTTCCCATTCTCCATCCTCCATTCTCCCTTCTCCTGCTTACCGTATCCGCTTTGGTCTTGTCACCATCAA
>JBAYFW010000035.1:0-10254 GCA_041667005.1 Minisyncoccota bacterium
ATTGAGTTCGTAAAGCAAGACTTGGGTCCGATCAATAGAGAAAGCCGGGATAATTAGGGTCCCGCCTCTGACGATAGTTTGAGTAATAACCTTTCGAAACATCTCTAGTCGGTCTTCCCTATTCTCATGGTTGCGGTCGCCGTAAACACTTTCCATAACCAAGAAGTCCACATCTCCCAAAGGCTCGGTATCGCGGAGAAGCGGCGCTGGCGAATTGCCTAGATCGCCCGTAAAAACGATTTTGATCGGATCTTTAGCACCCTCAACCGGACTCAAAGTAATTTCAAACATTGTTGAACCGAGAATATGCCCGGCATCCTTCATGCTAAATGAAACTTCCTCGCTAATCTTGAACTCCTGGTGATAGGGCAAAGTTTTCCAATTGGCAAAGACTCTGTTCACCTCATCGAGACCATAAAGCGGCTCTAGGCCGTTCTGTTTGGCTTCCAAAGCTAAGATTCCAGCCGCGTCAGTCAAGACTATCTCGGCTAAAGCTTTAGTCTCCGGTGTAGAGTAGATCGGGCCGCTATAGCCTTCCTTGACCAGTTTGGGGATCCGACCTACATGATCGAGGTGAGCGTGAGTGATAAGCAGGGCGGCAATGGATTGCCGGTCATAGGAGAAGGGCTCGCGATTGATCTCTTCAGCCACTCGGGCTCCCTGGACCAAACCGCAATCAACCAAAATTCTGGTCTTGCCCGAAGGGCTTTCCAAAAGAAAATTGGCCCCGGTAACCGTGCTTACTCCCCCGCAAAAAGTTATTTTGGCTTTAGGATTCATCTTTGGAATTGGGGACTCGACCAAGGCTAATGACAACTAAAGCTCCGCCAATAATGTCATCGAGAAGGTCTTTCAAAGTATCTAGGTAATACGGCGTAGTCCAAAGGCTATAGCGAGCAATATCGTAATTGACCTCCAAACCTTCCCAAACAAGACCGGCGGCAAGGACGACCAGGAAAATGAAGCGACGACGTCCAAATGAGCGGCCAAGTCCGCTATCATATAAAGCGCTGGCCAGTAAGCCGATACCGAGGCCTCCTAGGATATGAAGGATAATATCGAGGAACGATAACTGGAAATAAAGACCGCCTATACCGAAGATCTGCCCGACGAGAACTAAGATCAAAACAAAGAGGGCTCCCAGATATTTGGCCATGGCCTAAGTATACTGGACTTAAGACAAATAAAAAACGCCTATCCCCCGCGCTCCGCGTCCTTAAATATGTTCAAGGCTCGTGGAGGATTGCGTAATAGCCGTCCTTTATAGGTTGCAAGAGTATAATACCTGAATGATCAGGTGGGTGGCCTAGCTTAGAGCGTCACGAGGGATCGCCTAAGAAATTGAACAGTTCAACCCGTTCGTCGGCCTCCCGCAAAATTTAATTTTGTAGGATTTTACTCTTGCAGCCTGATTACATTTTAGTCCTCCTGAAATGAAGCGCAAGCATCAAACACAGTTTGAACACATTTTGCGGACACAAAGCAAAGTTGACAAATTACTCCAAGATTCCCCCTAGTTCGACATCATAGAGCATTTGCTCGACCATCAGTTTGTAATTGATGATTTCATTGTCCTTGAACCAAAACTTGATCTCGTCCTCGGCTTCTTTGACCGAACCGGAAGCGTGGACGATATTCCTGATCGCTCTCATATCATCATCAGCCATCTTGTAGGAATCAATAACGAAATCGCCCCTGATCGTTCCTACATCGGAAAGGAGGGGCTCCGTCCCGCCAGTTAACTTCCGAACGATCGCCACTGCGTGAGCACCTTGCCAGATCATGGCAATGACCGGTCCGCTCGAAAGATACTTCTTCAGTTTGCCAAGAATCATATCTGACTGCTTGACAGGATCGTTCGTCGGCGGGGTCAAACCTTTCTCTTTGTAGGCCTTTAGATTTTTTTCGCCGGTTTTCAATTTCCATTCCGGATCCAAAGTGTAGTGCTCCTCAATCATTTTCTCCGTCGGCACCAACATCTTCAAGGCCACCAACTTCATCCCGCTCCTCTCGTAACGGCCGATCACTTCGCCAATAAGAGAGCGCTGGATGCCGTCCGGCTTGATAATGACGAGGGTTCGTTCGTATTTGGGGTGATTTGTCATAATTCAACAATTATAGTGATAAACTCGGTCGTACGCAAGACAGAAATTCTGGTAAGGGATATGTTTTTCGGAAGGTCTCCGCAGGTCATTTTCAGCAGAAAATGACCGAGGATAAGGAAAAAACTCTGCAGAGTTTTTTCCGGGCCTGGAGAAAAATATATCCCTTACCAGAATTTCAAATATTGATTACTGCGTTAGCACCTCCGCCCCGCTTTTAGTAATAACCACGGTATGCTCGAAATGAGCGCTCGGCAGGCCATCAGCCGTCCGATAAGTATAGCCATCCTCGTCCAACTTAATCTCCCGTGTGCCGAGGTTAAACATTGGTTCGATAGCAATGACTAAGCCCGGGCTCAAGACTTCCCCCTTGCCCGACTGGCCGAAATTGGGTATATAAGGATCTTCATGGACCAGATAGCCTACGCCGTGGCCTGACAATTCTTCGACTACTCCGTACTTATAAGGCAATGCAACTTTGGAGATGGCATTGCCAATATCACCGACCCTCTTGCCGCCTTTGGCGGCTTTAATTCCCATGGCCAGAGCTTTCTTAGTCGCTTCAAGAAGCTTTTCAAGTTCGCTCGAAATCTTCCCCACCGGAACCGTTATAGCCGCATCGGTAATCAAACCCTTGTGGATTAAACCCAGATCAAGACTAACAATATCACCTTCTTTCAGAATTTTAACAGTTTCATTGGGAATACCGTGGACGATCTCATCGTTCACTGAAACACATAAGGCTGCTGGATAGGGCCGCTTGGCTCCGGAGGGCTTGTAGTCTAAAAAGGCCGCCTCATCACCACCCTCGCTGATCAGTTTTCTAGCCAAATCTTCAAGATCCTGAGAACTGACCCCTGGTCGCACAGCCTGGGCAAGACTAGCCAGAATAGCGGCATGGCGTTTGCCGCCTTCACGGAGAATAGCGATTTCTTCCTTAGTCTTCAATTTGATCATTACTTAAGACTAGTCCAGGTTGAGTCTTTTGACAATATCAGCGTGAATCTCCTCGATCGGCCGCTCACCGTTAATTTTGAGAAAGTGATATTCGGCACTGTCATTGTAATAGCCGATAGTTGGAACAACATCAGACTCATACCAAGCTAAGCGCTTTCTAATATCGTCTTCGGAGTCATCCATCCGTTTTCTAGCCAAAAGCCGTTTAGTTGCTTCCTCGACGCTTATATCTATATTGATAACCCAGGGCTTTTCGAGCTTATAGAAGCTGAAAACCGACTGCAAAACTCCGGCTTCGTGATATTTGCGCGGCGTCCCGTCGAAAAATATATGCTCTTTGCCGGTGTAATTCTCGACCAAAGGTTTGACCCACATATGGACGGTAATAAATTCCGGCTGGAGTCCACCCGATCCATAGGCTTCATTGCACATCCTCTGAGTCAAACTGGGGCCTGTGATGAATTCACGAAGGAATTCACCGGTTGAAATAGTAATAGCCTTGTGATCAGGATCTTTAGTCTTCAAATATTCCTCGAGTAACTTGATCTGTGTACCCTTGCCACAACCGGACCGGCCGATAAAGATGAAGGAGTGAGATTTCATTTGTCTCTATTTTACAGTGAAAATGGAAAAGCGCAAAGTAGATAGCTGTATCATTCCCACTGGGTTTAACTTCGTAATAAATTAAAAATTAAATATCAAATATCAAAAATAAAATCGCAGATACCGAAGTATTTTTAATTTTTGATATTTAATTTTTAATTTATCCTAATACTCCCTCATCGCCACCTGAGCATCAATCTTCTTCAAAAGATCAAGAACAACGGAGACCACGATAAGCAAAGCGGTGCCGCCGACGGCCATCGAACTGTCATTGCTGGGCGAGAAAGCTTGAATAATAAGCGGCAGAATTGCCACGAAGCCAAGAAAGAGGGCGCCGACCAAAGTAATCCTGGTCACGATATTGCCGAGATGGTTCTGGGTATGCTCGCCGGGACGAACGCCGGGAATGAAAGCCCCGGAGCGCTGAAGATTTTCGGAAATCATCTTGGGATCGAAAGTTACAGCCGTATAGAAATAGGTAAAGAGAACAACTAAGATAAAGTAAACGATTCCATAGAACCACTGATTGTTGAAGAGAACCGAAAAAGAGGAAGCCCAACCAGCAATCGTCGGGTAGCTGGCCCACTTAGCCAAGGCGCTGGCGATAATCTGAGGGAAAAGGAGGATGGAAAGAGCGAAGATGATGGGGATAACGCCGGACTGGTTGAGGCGAAGCGGCAAATAAGTCGAGGAGCCGCCGTAAACCTTGTTGCCGCGAACTTGTTTGGCATAGGTAACCGGCACCGATCTTTCAGCTTCCGTCACATAAACTACTCCAGCAACCGCTAGGACGCCCACAACAAGAACGACCAGATAGAAAAGCGCATCCGAAGCCCCGGTTGTCGAAATTTTCTGAAGACTTTGGATGATACTCAACGGTAAACTGGAAACAATACCGGCGAAGATGATCAAAGAAACGCCGTTACCGATGCCAAATTCGGAGATGAGCTCGCCGATCCACATAAGAAGCATCGAACCAGCCGTGACTATAATCACGTTAACAATGAAAGGAAACATCCCCAGATGCGGCAAAACGTTCTGGGACTGGAGAAGGATAATAAAACCGATACCTTGGATAACGGCCAGAGGGGCACCAATCAGACGCGAATACTGGGAAAGTTTGGCACGACCCGCCTCGCCTTCCTCATGAAGGAGAGCTTTCCACTTAGGAAACATCATCGTCAAAAGCTGAATAATGATGGAAGCGGTAATGAAAGGGCCGACGCCGAGCATCACGATCGAAAGATTGGAAAGGCCGCCACCGGAGAAGATGTTAAGAAAACCAAGAAGCTGGCTCGAGGAAAGAAGCTTGGCCAGATTGGCTGGATCAACGCTCGGAATAGGTATAGCCGCCAAAACCCGGAAGAGGACCAAAGCTAAGATGGTAAAACCGATCCTCTTTCGCAAAATAGGATCTTTGAAAGCTAGGGTAGTTTTTTCCCAGAAGTTCTGCATGGGGTTATTTCTTGGATTTCTCTTTGCTCTTTACTTCGCCTTTAGATTCAGTCTTTGCATCAGATTTCTTAGGAGTCTTAGCTTCAGCATTTGCTTTAAGAGCCGCCGCGGCGACGACTTTGGCCTTCTCACTCTGGGGCTTTTTAACTTTGAGAACAACATTAGAGGGCAAATCTTTAACGCTTCCGCCGACCTTGATAACCTTTTCTTTGGCTGAAGCAGAAATAGCGCAGCCGGTAATCATAACCGCTTTGGTAATTTCCCCATTAGCTAGAATCTTGACGACCGGAATTCTACCCTTGAAAGTAGCGACGATACCCTTCTCAACCAAGATTGTCGGGGTCAAAGCTTCGTTGGCAGTGAAAAGACCTTCGATCGAAGAAAGATCGACGACGGTCATCCTCTCGGCGAAAGACTTGTTGGAATTCTTGCCACGGCCACGGAGCTTAGGAACGCGCTTGATGATATCACGCCATTCTGGACGACGCTTGTTACCGGCGCGAGCCGATTGGCCTTTACCTCCCCGACCGGCTGTCTTGCCGCGCTTGCCACCACGCGCGACGATCATTCGCTTGGTGTTAGGGTGTATTCTTTTTAATTGATGGCTTTGCATATTTTTTAATTTAAAAATCCTGTTCTATCCAACCTTCTCCGTTCTACCGTGCAAAGTCGCCCTTGTTTCCTTGCTTAATTTCTTCAAAGCTTCAATCGTCGCTTTGGCATTATTCAAACGATTCTTGCTGCCGGAAAGGAACTTGGCACAAACATCCTTGATGCCGGCCAATTCGATAACAGCCCGAGCCGAGCTGCCGGCCACAACACCGCTTCCTCGAGCCGGAAAGATCTTGATGACGGCACTGGCATACTTGCCTTCAACGGCATGAGGAATAGTCATCTGAGGTGAGAGTTTGACCCGAATCAGGTTTTTCTTGGCTTCGCGGGTCGCTTTCTCAACGGAGAGAGCCGTATCACCACCCTTACCGAGACCGACACCAACCCGGCCCTTATGGTCCCCAGCTACGACAGCCACGCTAAAAGTATAGCGTCGTCCACCAGCGGCTACGCGAGTCACCCGGCGAATATCGATGATCTTGCTATCGAACTCCGGCTTAACCCTTTCCCGAGGCTCATTGCGGCCCCCACGGCTTCCACTGCGGTTCTGGGAACCAGCTTGGCCGCTCGCACTCCTTCCGCCACGCCTAGCCGGATCACCACGCATTTTGCGACCAAGGGTGAGCTTATTGGCAACCGGAGCAGCGGCCGGAGCCAGCTCCTCATGGGCGACAATTTCCGGAACTAAAGCTGCAGCATCAAGACCGGTGGCCGGTACAGCTACATTCAAAGCAGCGGCTTCATTCTGGCCTTCGGAACTGATGATTTTTTTTACTTCTTTGTCTTTCATGTAATTATGGATACTACGCTCTTTGGTTTAAAATTCCAAGCCGGCCGCCCTAGCGGCATCGGCCACAACCTTGATCTTGCCGGTATAAAGATAACCCCCGCGATCGAAGACGACTTTGGTTATCTTGGCTGCCAAAGCTTTCTTGGCAATCTCGCCGCCCAATTCCGCAGCCTTCTCAACCGGCTTCGGAGCCTTGGCTTTCCGAGTATCGGCTGAGACCAAAGTAAATCCTTTGTCGTCATTGATAACCTGGGCGTAAAGATACTTGTGTGATTTGAAAACCGCCAAACGAGGCCGCTCGGCCGTCCCGGCAACTTTAGCCCGGATCCTAACTTTCCGGCGGGCGAAAACCATGTCTTGTCTTTGGAGTTTATTCATAGTGATTGATTAGGCGGCTTTCTTACCCTGCTTCCTTCTGATGACTTCGTCGCTGTAATGAATACCCTTACCCAGATACGGCTCAGGCTTTTTCTTCGAACGAACCTCGGCGGCAAACTGACCGACTTTCTCGCAATCAATGCCGGAAACGGTAATGGTATTCTTCTCGGTCGTCACTTTAAGATCGGCCGGAATAGGAATATTGACCGGATGGGAAAAACCGAGAGCCATTGCCAAGTCTTTACCTTTGACATCGGCTTTGAAGCCGATACCGTCAACGACCAGTTTCTTCTCGTAAGGCTTGTTGACGCCGGCAATCATGTTCTTGATATGAGAAGCGTAAGTACCCCAGAGAGCTTTGGCTTGGAGGCTATCGTTAGCCAGGGTCAAAGTCACGCCTTCCTTGTCAATGACGATATTGATGTGAGGCTTCATGATCTTGGTCAGAGTTCCCAAAGGACCTTTGACAGTCAAAAGGCCGGAAAGAAAGCTGACTTCTGTCTTGGCTGGTATAACAATGGGTTTTTTGGCAATGCGTGACATTTTTGTATTTTTACCAGATCTTAAACAGGACTTCCCCGCCGACGTTATTCTTCTTGGCCTCGATATCGGTCATGATGCCCTGAGGTGTGGAAAGAAAAGTGTTGCCGAAACCGCTTCGGTACATCCTGATATCACCGGACTTAACATAAATCCTTCTTGAAGGTTTGGAAACTCTCTCAACACCCCTGATGCGAGCACCTGACTCGAAATAAACGAGGCCGAGTTCGAGTTCCCGATCGAAAAGTTTGCCTTTCTTCTCAATGCTAGTCAAATAACCGGCTTTCTTCAGAGCATGAGCGACATTCTCGGCAAAACGGGAGTAAGTCACGATAACGCTAGGCTTTTTGGCCAAGCTGCCGTTTTTGAGGCGGATGATCAGGTCTGAAATTGGGTCGGTTACCATGGAAGTATAAAAATGATTGCGAACTACCAAGAAGACTTCTTAATGCCAGGAATAACACCGTCATTGGCGAACTCACGGAAGCAAATACGACAAAGATCGAAGTCTCTCATATAGCCGTGCTTACGACCACATCGGAAACAGCGTCGAACGACCCGAGATTTGAACTTGGGTGTCTTTTTCGATCGGGCTATGACTGATGTCTTGGCCATTGGCTTTGAGCAAAGAAAAGAGGATTGGTTAGCTGGCCCCCTGGCCATATGGCTTCCAATCTCCAAGATTGCTTACCTTTTTAAGGTAGTGCTAGCTTAGCAGATTCCATGCCCAAAAGTCAATGGGAGGTAATCTTTTCTAAAGTCCCAATCTATTAGTTCAATACTAGAACTTATTTGAGGATTTGGCATAAAATTTAAGAAGATATAGTTTAATAAATTTATTCACGAGGCTTTGTTTACATACCAAAAAGGTACCAGTTCTTTTTGACCATTACAACCTAAAGACATATCAAAGATATATGTACTTGGATTATTTCTTGGATCATCTTCAAACCTTGTATGTATCTCTGTACTATAACCAGAATAATTGAGTTTTATGGATACATCTTTATATAAATTACAAACTGGTGTTGTTGTACCATCTTGATCAATATTTAAATTCCAACTTAAAGAAATTACCTGCCCAGGCATAATATAGTTTTCTGGATTTTGAAATTCTTTAACTTCACCACCATGCCAACCTTCCAAAGAATATGCAACCATTGTCGGTATAACACCGTAATTCTTTATATATAATGTGATTCTTGTTGCTATCGACTTCGTGTTGCTAAAACTATTATTTGTATGTGGGTAAACCGGAGTATCTGCTACCACTGCGTCGGTCGACATCATAACATTTCTCTCCAATCCAATATACGGTCTATATACTAAACGATCTCGTGATTTTGAATCAGCAAATGTAAGTACAGCAAAAAGAGATAGGACAATATTTGACCATACTAAGAGAGCATTACTTGGATCAAAGCCAAACAATCTTGATTTTGTCTGTTTATCAAAGTCTGTAACTATGGAGTCTCTTACCGCTACTGTACCTTCAAAATGTTTAAGTCTACTCTTCTTTCTAAGATTACCGCTGATGATTATGTATAATATATACAGTAATGATACTAGACTAACTATAGCTAGAAAATGCGACATAAATATATTAGACAATCTCAACTTTCCCCTTTGAACAGTCCAAAATAAACACTTTTCTCAATTCCTTTAAGAGTTTGGTGCCAAGTAACACAATATTGGCGGGTTGAATATCAATTGTCGTATCAATACATCGACCATCGACACAGACCTGGCCTTTACAGACCAAATGAGACGAAGTTGAGCCGTCCGCCAGCGTATTAGCCTGAACGCCTGCCAGCACCAAACCTAAAGGGAATGCTTCAATAAAAGGAATTTGGAGATATCCGTTAAAACCCGAGTCTACGAGAGCGTTGATCTTCTTTGAGATTCCGGTTACCCCTTTCACTTCGATCTCGATAACCGGCTGGTCATTTTTAAAAGTTCCAAGCATATCTTTTTTCGGAAAAATTTAAGCCCGGATTCTGAGTACTGCCGATTTGAATGATATAAAATAACTTGTCGCCAAACTCTTTCTTGGCTTTTTCAACGGCAACAAGTCTATCAGAATCTATCTGATATTTCTTTTGTTCTACATCAATCGCCGCATATTGACCAAGATAGTCTTTCTCAAGCTTATCTTTAAGCTTTTCGATGTAGAATTTCTCGCCGACTTTTGATATTTCTTCTAAAGAAAGAGGTTGATTCATTATGCTGGCAATATATCATTTTATTGATTCAGGTTCAACACACTTTAATCAACCCTTGATTTGCAGGCATTTCTTCCACCACCAATTCAAGTGGGGTACAAATTGTACCCTCCTTGATCATTTTAACTAGAAGAATCAATAGGAAATTCAACCGGTTACGAACTGTAACCGGTTGAATATAAAAACAATTTCAATTGTACGATTTTCTCGTACACCTCAACATTAAGATTCCAGTCGGTGACAATTTGTCACCACCTGCCCCATAAACATCAAACCGTTACAATTTGTAACGGTTTGCTCAACTTATTTCTTCTCCTCCTCCCTCTTCAATGGCATTCCCAGGTGTTCTAGAAAAGCCAAAGTGGTTTTCTTATTATTGGAAGTGGTAACGATGGTGATAGCGAAGCCGAAGACATCTTTCAAATCTTCATCAGCCGTTTCCGGGAAAATGACATGCTCTTTGATACCCAAGGTATAGTTGCCCATATCATCAACCGAGTCGCGTGAGAGGCCGCGGAAGTCCTTGGTCCGAGGCAAAGCAACATTGATGAGGCGATCGAGGAACTCGGTCATCCGCTTGCCACGAAGAGTAATC
>JBAYFW010000036.1:0-9887 GCA_041667005.1 Minisyncoccota bacterium
AATTCCTGGCAGATACCGGTTTGCAGTACGGGCTGTCGCGAGAAGATGCTTACCGCCTCGTCCAGTTAGCCTGTTTCAACGCCTTTGAGCCGATACCCTATTCGACGGAACTCAGGCAAAACCTTCCGAATTCGCCGGCCGAGGCCGATCTCAACCTTACCGCTCTTCGAGCAGTTGGCGGCTGTAAATTCGATGACCTGCCGTCCATCCAGGGAATTATCGCGAAGGCCGATCTCCATGTTTGCACCGATCTCAATTGCACCGATACCCAAGTTGCAACATTCAAGCAGGTGCTCCGGCTGATTTTCGGGCATGACCAGTCTGAAAACAAACGGAAGTGGGACGACCTGTTCAAGCCGTCAAACATCCTCGCCAACGAGGTTCACCTTTTCCACGAAGTCTTCGGTGTATAACCGAGACCACTATCACAGACCCCGACTCTAGTAGCCGGGGTTCCTTTTTGTAATAAGAATTTATAGACGTCTTACTGTCCTACTCATTAGGTAAATATAAACTCCGATGGTTAAACCATCGGAGTTTTAGGATGCAATGCATGAAAGCAGACATCCTATGAAGGGAGCACGAGCATATTCGAAAGGCGCTCCTCCTGCAGATACCTCAGAGCGGCATAGATGCTCGGATTGCGAATAGCCAGGATTTGCAGAGCCGCAAGCACAGCGTTTGCCGGTTCAAGCACCGTCATAACCGGAACATTGCTCGGCGTGCGGAGTGACGACCAGACATCTTCAGGGAATTCCTTGTACCCGGCTGGAACCGTGATAACTGGAACTGTGGAATTTGCTGCCAAGACCGGACCGACACCATTGCTGCGTCCGATGTAGGCGATGATGACCGAGTCACACGGTTCCTCCTGTAAATGCTGCTGAAGGAGTTTGTACGCCAGCACCGGTTGCTTGTGCACCGAACAGGTGATCGGCAATAGTTGGAACTGCGGCTTGGGCTCAAGCTTCATAATCAGCTCCTCGACCGCCGTGAAGTGATCCTTTTCCGATCCGCACCAAACGATGAGGCGTTGGGACGGGACTCCGAAACGGTCCGTCGCGTCCGCGACTTCGCGGTACTTGGCTGTGACTGTGTCCAGATCACCGCCTTCGCGATACACCTGTTTGTCGATGTACCCGCCGGAATGATCGACCACCCGCCATGAATCATTGTCGATGACGTCGGCCAGCCGGAGCTTACCTTGGGTATTGATGCCGAACTCGACCTTGAAGTCCACGAGCTTGCGCCCTTGGAGCTGCCATGCCTTCTCGAGGACCAGGAACGTCTGGCGAGCGATGTTGCCCATCTGTTCGATCAGCTTTTCCTCGTCAGGCTGCGTGAAGACCTGCACCTCGGGCAACGCCAGGAATGGCATCGACGGCTTCTGGGCCAGATTCGGCTGCTTGGGATCATAAAGAAGAATCTGAGCACCGTCAGCGTCATGGATCATAAGGGGATCGTCGCAGATGAGGGCACTCTCCTTCCATTTCTTGCCGCTGGTCTTCAGATAGAACTCGAGGACCAACCTGGGAAAAACCTGCCCCTTCATGAGATGCGGCGCCCGCTTGAGGTAGGACCCATGCGCTTCGCGCCGGACCACCACCTCATACGGCAACATGACGCATTTGTCGGCGAGAAACTCCATGGCGCCACACTGCTTCTCAAACGAGATAGGCATGTCACATGCCCGCAGAAGCCGGAACACGTTACAGGTTGTGTTCGTGGCCAGGGCGGCCTTACCATCGAGGATGTCGTGCTTGGCGCCATCACCAGCGGTAATGTCGTCTTTTGATTCGATCCTAACCTTGGACGAATCCTCCGCAACCTCCCAAATCTTCTTGGTTTTGCCCTCGTTTAACAACCTGGAACCTTGAGCTAACATATCGGTAACCTTTCCTTGTTCATTGGGAATCATTTCCCAAATCTAGGCTAAAGCCTACTTCGCCAATCTAACCAAGTCAAGCGAGCTAAAAATTAACTTTCTTTTCTTGATTCTCTTCTTATTTTTATGTAAACTCCTTCCATGACCAACACCAACTCAAAGCCGGCCTCGGCCGCCAAGTATTATGAGACAGCCACTATCAAAAAGCTTCCCAAGTCTCGCCTGGAGATTACCGGTTCAATCGCCTCAGCCGATTGGGAAAAGTTCCGCAAGGAGGCTTTGAAAAACATTGGTGAATCGGTCAAGATTGACGGTTTCCGCCAGGGCCAAATTCCGGAAAATATCTTAGTAGCCAAAGTCGGACAATCAGTGATCAACGAAGAGATGGCCGAGCTGGCACTTTCCAAAGCTTATGTCCAAATACTCATCGATAACAAAATTGACGCCATCGGCAAACCGGAAGTTCAAATAACCAAGATTGCCTCCGGCAACCCCTTGGAGTTCAAAGCCACGACCGCGATCATTCCCGAACTGACTTTGCCCGACGTGAAATCGCTGGCTGCGGCCGAAGTCAAGAAGTCTTCTCCCAAAGAACTGAAGGTTGAGGACAAAGATGTCGAGGAAGCAATTTTGAAAATCCGCAAATCGCGCGTAACGCATGAAGGTCACGATCATGCCAAAATGTCTCCCGAAGAACACGAGAAGGCCATCATGGATTCTTTGCCGGAATTCAACGATGAGTTTGTTCGCGGCCTGGGAGATTTCAAAGATATGAATGATTTCAAAAATAAGGTCCGAGAAATGGTTGGCCAGAACAAGAAGGACGAAGCTCAAGAGAAACTCCGCTTGCACATCGCCGATGCTTTGACTGATGCCGTGAAACTTGAACTGCCAGACATCATGGTTGAGACCGAACTCAATCGCACCCAAGCCCAATTCGAGACCGATATCGAAAAGATGGGTGTTAAGCTCGAAGACTACCTGAAACATGCCAAGAAAACTCTGGAAGAAATTCGCGAAGACTGGCGTCCTCATGCCGAGAAGAAAGCCAAACTCCAGATGATCTTAAATTCGATCGCCACCAAAGAAAATATACATCCTGATCAAAAGGAGATCGAGGCTGAAGTTTCTCACATTGTCGAACACTACAAAGATGCCGACCGTGAACGCGCCACTGTTTATGCCGAGACGGTGCTAACGAATGAGAATGTGTTTCTCTGGTTGGAGAGCAGTAAGTAAGCAAAGTAAAAAATCAAAAGTTAAAAGGCAAAAGTGAAAGTTTGGAAGTAAAAAGTAAATCGCAGCTATGCGATACTTAAAACTTTTGACTTTCACTTTTGCCTTTTTACTTTTAACTTCAAATATCTAAGTATGGGTCTCTCGTGAAACTATATAAAAATGAAATCCCTCAAACTAGAGCAATACCTTGGAGAGAGCAGCTACTACAGCCGTTTCTGAGCGCAAAATCTGACTACCGAGGCAAACAACCTGAATTTTGTAGCTGTGAAACATAGCAATCTCCTTATCCGACCAACCTCCTTCGGGACCTATGAAAACAACTATGGGTTCATTACTTTTAAGATCCGGAATAGAAGATAGCGTATCTCCGCTAGTGTGAAATGCTAAAAGCAACGGCTTCTTAACATGAGCCGGCACTTGTGTAAGTGACACCTCCTCAGGTGACACCTTCGCCGGCAAAACTTCCGCAACAAGATCTTCAATCATTGCTTCCAAATCCATGATCGGTAAAATCACCGGTAGGTTGCCCCGACCAGACTGCTCACTAGCCTCGATAGAGATCTTCTTGAGCCGCTCTTCATTCAGTGATTTCTTTTCACTGCGCTCCGAAATAACTGGAATGATTTTTGTCACTCCCAGTTCCGTAGCTTTCTCCACGATGAATTCGAAGTTGTCTTTCTTTACAACTGAAGCGCAAAGATAGACTTCGCGGCGAGGCAGGAACCCGCTAGATCGTGTTTGAGCAACGCTTAGCTCTATGAGACTGTTAGGTATCATTTTACTCTTTTCATTTATCTTGTCAAGAACACACTCGTAATCGAAACCCGAACCGTCAAAAAGGACAATTCGGTCCCCGATACCCAAACGAAAAACTCGGACTATCTGATTGGTAAGATCAGCCGAGTTGATCGCGAGCTTCGTCCGCTCCCCTATTTTTTCCGATATGTAGAAACGATGGAGGCGCATTTTGATCCTGTACGGATGTCCGACATCCGCGAACTATTTCTTCGGGGCATTAACTTGATCAATAATTCCATACTTCTTAGCTTCCTCGGCATCCATGAAGAAATCTCGATCAACATCCTTCTCAATCTTGGAAAGAGGCTGGCCGGTATTTTTGGCCAAAATTTTATTCAAGTTGCTTCTGATCTTTAAGATATGCTTGGCGCTAATCTCGATGTCGGAAGCCTGACCCTCGGTTCCCCCGCTCGGCTGATGAATCATCACTTCGGCATTGGGCAGTGCATAGCGCTCGCCCTTGGCACCGCAACTCAAGATAACGGCGGCCATCGAAGCGGCCATACCAACGCAAACCGTTGAGATCTTATTTTTCACATGGAGCATCGTGTCAATAATGGCCATACCGGCGTGAACTTGTCCGCCCGGAGAATTGATATAAAGCTGGATCTCCTTTTTCGGATCTTCCGATTGCAAGAAGAGAAGCTGAGCGATCACAATATTGGCCATATCATCGTCGATTGCTCCGCCTAAGAAAACAATATTCTCCTTAAGAAGGCGCGAGTAAATATCATAGGCTCTTTCGCCGAAGCTGGATTTCTCGATAACGGTTGGGATTAACATGGCGTTGGTTTATTTAAGAATAATGTGTTGTGCGAATAATATATCACAGATTACAAGAAAGTAAAGTCTCTTGCGCCTCCTCCTCCTTTATTGTAAGATGCAACTGTTACCAATTTTTAATTTGATACCGCTTTTCCGACACTGTGACACCCAAACCTATGAAACTTATTATTCCAGATACCGTCAAACAAGATCATACTTTGCTTTCACCATAGTTAGGAAGGGCGGATCTTATCCGCAATGTCATTAAAACTAGTCGCACTCTACCTCTCCATCGCCGGAGTGGTTGGCGTGGCGATCGGTTACTATCTACGTCTGATCATCTCTTTGGGCAAGAAGGGCTCGATGGAGCTCGAGATCAAAGAGATGCTCCTGGCCGCCAAAGAAGAGGCCAAGAAGATCACGACCGATGCCGAAGCCAAAGCCGCCAAGATTCAGAACGATGCCAGGTTAGAGATCAGAGAGAAAGAAGAGAAAATCCGCCAAAGTGAAGACCGCCTCGTCAAACGCGAGGATCTTCTCGATCGGCGCCAATCGGAACTCGACAAAGAAGTCGAGCTGATCAAGCAGCGTGTCGCTGAGATTAAGGCTATCCGCGAGAAGGCCGACAAACTTGAAAGCGACCGCCAGGCCGCTTTGGAGAAAATCGCCAAGTTATCGACGGAAGAAGCCAAGGAACAGCTTTTGGCAGTCGTTCAGAAACAACACGAAGAGGATATTTTAGTTCGAATGAATAAATTAGATACTCAGGGCGAGGAAATGCTTGAGCAAAAAGCCAAGGATATCTTGGCTATGTCCATCCAACGTCTTTCATCTTCTGTCGCCCAAGACGTCATGTCAACTTCTGTTGAAATCCCCAGTGACGACGTCAAAGGCAAGATTATCGGCAAAGAGGGCCGCAACATCAAAGCTTTCGAGAGAATTACCGGTGTCGAAGTCATGGTTGACGATACACCGGGCGCTATTACTATTTCCTCTTTTGATCCAGTCCGCCGCCATGTTGCGCGGATCGCTTTGCAGGAATTGATCAAGGATGGCCGTATCCAACCCGCTAAGATTGAGCAAGTTGTCGAGAAAGCCAAACAGGACATCAACAAAACCATCAAGGAAAAAGGCGAGCAAGCCGCTTATGATTGCGGTATTCTCGGTCTTGATCCTCGGATTCTCCTTATTTTGGGCCGTCTCCATTTCCGGACCAGCTATGGCCAGAATGTTCTTCAACACTCGGTTGAAATGGCTCATATCGCCGGCATGATCGCCGAAGAGCTCGGCGCCAATGTCCAAGTCGCCAAAGCCGGCGCTCTCCTTCACGACCTAGGTAAAGCCTTAGATCATGAAGTTGGCGGTACCCATGTCGAGATTGGCCGCCGAATATTGCAGAAATTTGGCGCTTCCGAAGATATCATCAAAGCCATGCAATCGCATCATGAGGAATATCCTTATGAAACTATCGAATCCAGGATCGTCCAAACAGCCGACGCTATTTCCGGCGCTCGTCCGGGAGCCCGCCGCGATAATATCGAGAATTATCTTAAACGTCTTGGCGATCTCGAAGCCTTGGCCAATAGTTTCCCCGGTATCGAGAAGTCCTATGCTCTCCAGGCCGGCCGCGAAATCCGCATTTTCGTCAAACCGGAAGAAATCGACGACGTAGCAGCCAAGAATCTAGCTCGAGATATAGCCCTCAAAATCGAAAAGGACTTGAAATATCCGGGTGAAATCAAAGTCACCGTTATCCGCGAAACTCGCACATTGGAATTCGCCAGGTAATTGCACAAAAGTCAAAATCTCCCAAAAACTCCGCTTTGAAGCGGGGTTTTTGTCAATGTTCACAACTCATTGCTTAAAATATGGCTTACTATATAATTAGAGCCACGGTTAGACTCGACCCGCTCTCAATAGAGAGATTGCGGAGCGGGGAGGCCGGTTTATCAGAGTAATTAAAAACAAAAATGAACAAAGCAAGCATTGTTGACGCCGTTCACGCCGTCTTGGGTGGTACCAAGGTTCAGGCCGAACAAGCTGTCGAGACCGCCATTAACAGCATCATTGATTCTCTGAAGAAGGGTGATGAAGTCTCCATTGCCGGCCTCGGCATCTTCTCCGTGAAACAGAGAGCCGCTCGCGAAGCCCGCAATCCTCGCACCGGCGAAGCTATCAAGGTCCCGGCCATGAAGGTTCCTAAGTTCCGCGCCGCCAAGGCTTTGAAGGACGCGGTTAAATAAGCCTCCTTTCGCATTTGGTCACCAAAACACAGTAACAATCTCGTTACTGCTATCGAATGAAAAACCGCCGTAGGGCGGTTTTTCATTTCATTTAAGAATATGATCGTGAACTTGATAACGGTCTAATTGACAAAGCGACTCTTGTAATAGAAAGCCACGAAAAGCAAAAGCGCCGGGGCGACAAGGTTCGTCCATACGAAACTGCCCGCTGAAAATGAATTATAGACGACGCCAAGAAGAATTAAAGCCGCGATTATGATCGTGTTTCTGAAAGCGGTCTTTTTCATTGAGTAAAGAGATTTCGCCGTAACAATGATAGCCGCCGCCGTAACCAGAGAAAGGATACTGTTAATAGGATTCCCTAACATCCCGAATACACCGACAATAATAAAGCCGGCGGCGCCGATCCATAGAAAACCACCGATTATCTGGATTATAACGGGAGCCTTTCCCGTATACGGTTTAAAGGACTGGAGAGGAGCCGATGTCGTTGGATTTTGTTGTGGAGGCATGATGATATGCGATTATTATAATTAGCAACCCTATCATTGTAGCACCACAGATTAGCGAACGGTAGGCACATCACGCAAAATCCATCTTCTGCTCCAAATACGCCTTGCTATACATTCCCTCTTTCTTCATAAGCTCATCATGAGTGCCGCTTTCCATAATAACCCCCTTTTCCAGGACGATGATCTTGGAAGCTCTCTTGATCGTGGCGAAGTTATGAGAAATAAGGATAGCCGAGCGATTACTAGGCAAAGCTTCGATAGTCGCGAATATTTTCGTGGCCGATTGGGAGTCGATCGAGGCTGTGGGCTCGTCAAGTATAAGCAAAGCCGGTTCCCTATAGAAGGCCCTGGCTATAGCCAACTTTTGCCGCTGACCCTTGGAAGGTTCGACACCGCCAAATTCGATGCCGATCATGTTTTCCTTCTTTTTTTCCAGTCCCGCCACAAAATCACCCAAAGTGCTTTGATCGATGGATTTATCAACAACCTCCGCATCGATAGGTTTATCCTTCCGGCCGATAGCAACTGATTCAGTCACGGAGAAATAGTAAGTCGTAAAGTCCTGAAGAAGAACACTTAGATAACTCCACCAATCTTCCGTGGCAATCTCCCTCAGATCCAGACCATTGACCGTAATCCGGCCCTCAATTGGATCGTGAACCCGGAGCAACATCCGCACCAGAGTTGATTTTCCAGAGCCATTATTCCCTACCAAGCCCAGTTTCTCGCCCGGCAATAATTCAAAAGAGATATTCTTGAGAGCAAAGGAGTCCTGCCCCGGATATTTGAATGAAACATTGTCGAATTTGATATGCGGGGCCTTTCCTCCTAGATCGGGAATGCTTTTTGGCACAAGCGGCTGTTTTATGGTCGGTTCAGTATCCAAAATTCCGAAAATATCGGTAACATAGAGATTCCTTTCCAATAATGTGGCAATTGAAGCCAGAAGCTGAGAAATCTGACCGCTAATCCGGCTTAGTGTCTGGAAAGCGTAAACGACCGTTCCAATCGCGATAATTCCGGCCACGGCGCTTTTGATAATCATAAACATGGCAGCGAAGATACCGAGGCCTGCCAGCAAGGCTGCCAGAATCCCGTAGACCAGTCTTTTCGATTCAGTACTTAGCTGTTCACTGGTAAAATCGTTCAGAATCTTCTGGATCCTTCCCAAAAAGTTCTCGGCAATTTGCTGCAGTTTGCCATCTATAACCGCATACCTATTTCCCGGAGCGAAAAACCGTCTCAAATCCTGCATTCTTCTTTGCTCGGGACTATTTTTCCCGAATATGGTCCAAACTTTGTTGCCATATCTTACTTCGACCAAAAAAGTCGGGATTGAAGTCAGAATAACGATAACCAAAACTTTCCAATCAATAATGAAGGCAACAGCAAAACCGAAAATAACACCCACTACGGTACCGATCATGTTTATTGATCCTTCCAGGATATTGAGCAAAGGAAAATAACTTTGATTGAAGGCCTTCTGCATAGAATCAAGAAACTTGGGATCTTCATACTGACTGATGCTAAAGGAGGCTCTTTTTCGGAGAATCATCATATCAACCCGATCCTGCATTTTGAGAAAAAGGTTCCTAAAGCCATAGCGCTGCCAGGCCGATAAGATGGCCGGAAGAATGTTAAGAATGATATAGGCTATAAATGGCAACCAGATAAGCGCCAACGACCCGCTTTCAACTCCACTAACCATGGCGTCAATAAGTCTTCCTAATTCCTTGAAGGCCAGAAAAGGCACGACCGAAAGGATTATGGTAAGAAGAATCTGGATGGAAGAAATCCAAGGCACATGACCGTAAGCAATACCAAGTATCCTGGCGCCGTTTTTTATTAAATCAAAAAAATTCCGGAGAGTTTTTGATTGAGACATGATTGATGCGGTCTCATCGTGACATCGATGGGAAAATATTAGATTGTATTGGATTGATACAGAAGATTTTGAGGACGTTCAATCTCTAGAGGATTACCGACTACCTCAAACTTCTTAAAAAAACTCTTTGGTATATATCTTTGTGCCAAAAGAACACCTTTTTCATTGTTTATATCAAAACCCTTTACGAAAATCGCCTCGAATTTTGCACCATCAATTGTGACAATGCCATCATAAACCAAAGCGACCAGAGGTTCGCCTTTCAAGGTTAATAAATATTTTTCAGCTTCCTCTTTGCTTTTTTCTATACGATCCGCCGCAAATCTATTAATTTTGCTTTCTGTCAGAACGAAACTGATCAAGCTTCCACCATTTCGAAATGATTCGATTCCATGATCAAGAGCCTTAAATATGAGATCATTTAGCTTTATATTTTGTGGTCTAATGCCCTTTTAAGCAGTCTGTTTTCGTAATATTTCCGTTGCAATCTTTCTGATTCTTTCCTTGCTTTTTCCGCGATGCGCGCTCAAAAGATTTTTGACGCGGCTCCAATATCCATC
>JBAYFW010000037.1:0-9842 GCA_041667005.1 Minisyncoccota bacterium
ATGGCACGTCCGCGGTCTTTCCTTTTATGCAAGTATCTTTACGATTCCATTATCTGCATCCACTTCAACCATGTCCCCGTCTTTAAGTCGTTTCGTAGCATCCATTGTACCGATAATGCACGGTATCTTGAGCTCACGGGACACTATCGCCGCATGACATGTAATACCACCCTCGTTAGTGACGATAGCAGAACATTTACCTAGAATAGGGGCAAAATCAGGTCTCGTCATGGAAGCAACAATAACATCACCCTGCTCAACTTTTGAGAAATCGGAGGTAGACATTATTATTTTTACTTTTCCTTTTGCAATACCCTTACAAGCTATTGACCCTTTTATATTGCCAAGTGACTCAATGCCTGAGTTTAACAAGTCATCCCATTCAGTCTTTGATATTTCCCTAGGTCCATTAAACGTAAATTTCAAGTAACGCTCATTGCGCTTAGGAATTGCCTGATTTTTTAGCATTTCGAACTCTTCAACCGTGCATAAGACAGCATCATTATAATTTAAATTCAAATGTTCACATTCCGACTTTAAGTAACGATCCATAAGTCCAATTGCAATCAAGTTTACACGCTTTCTCTCATCTCGAACATAAATCAATAGTGAAAACCATTCCATCAGATTTTCAGGCTTATGATGATCATCTGTTGAATCATTAAACAATTCAGCCTGTGATACTTCGTCTTTGCGATTAAGGAAGTAATCAACGCTTAATCTATTCTCACCAACATAGTTGTTTAATAACCACCCGTAACTATTAGCATGGTCTTTTAATGCCGCGTTTCTTTCAGTCTCGTTATTAATTTCAAAGATCTTTTTTAGTTTATTTTTCTCAACGGTTAAAAACGAGTTTCCAAAATGCCTTATACTAGATGGTTCAATATTGTTTTCTTTCAAATATTGATCGATAGCATAATCAAAGGTGTACCCTAGGCCGATTAAGGGAGTAAATATTTTTGTGTAATCATCATAAAAATCATTGATATGAGATACCCTATTGTTGATCAGATCATCCTTAAATCTGTTTTGCAACGAATCGCCCAATACAGAAATTTGTTTAACCAGCGAATATAGTCGGTCTGTAAATTCTTGATTATTTTCATCAAGTAGTTTTAAGAAAAAGCTACCTGCCTCATTGTAGGTTGAATTCCTTATAACTACCATGCTTAAACCTTTATCTTTATGGGCCATATGTCCATAATATTCACCCAAGATAGGATGACCCATTTCCTTCAAGGTTGCCTCGAGTGGCACAGGAGAATAAAAATATGTATGTGTTGGCACTTCGTATTTGTATAATTTTTCCTTCATACTTTTATCTAATGATTTTAACGATACCGTTTTCGGCATCAACTTCCACCATATCTCCATCTTTAAAAACCTGCGTGGCAATTTTGGTACCAATGATACAGGGTTTTTTTAGTTCACGGGAAACGATAGCCGCGTGACATGTTATGCCACCTTCGTCAGTAATAATCGCACCAGCCTTCTTCATAAGATGAATGAAATCAGGTGTAGTCATATGAGAAACAAGAATGTCTCCCCTATTAAAGACATTAACGTTACCACTATTTTTTATTATGCGAACGACTCCTCTAACCTTACCTGCAAAAGCTATATCGCCCTTAATCGATTTGATATTGGTATCAGCAATCTTCCAATTTATCGAATTTTGCTGTAGGTAACCGGCAGCTTCCTGTCCAACAAAGTACTCCTGACTTCCATTTTCCTGCTTAACGACGAACAGCTTACTTCTTGTTAATAATTCCTCCTTTATAGGATACGTCTGATCCTTGACATACCTTATTAGAACTTGCTCATCTACAAATCTACTAAGATGCAGATCAATTCCCAGAATATCTCCAAGATCACGCAGAATTATTTCATTTACGAAATAGCATACCTGCGAGTTAAACCTTTTTCTATCGTCTTGCAAAAGCGTCAGAATATTCAAGATTCTATACAGTATGACTATATCCTCGGTCAATTGAAATTTTTTGATAACATCTTCTTTCGAATCCACAGACTCGTTCTTATCGGTTTTAGGAGGAAGTGAACTAATCAAATCTAAAACCGTTTCCTTGTCGTAAATTTTTGGGCCAATGTATTCATATGGAAACCAATGATATGCTCTAACGAAATCATCTACCTCCTTATCGATATTTTTTCCTTCCGACTTTAATATCGCCAATTTCTTCAATTGTTCGTCAACATCATTCGAATATGATTTCTGATCCGGAACTATCATTATCGAATCGATGTATTTTATTTCCTCTTCGCCAAGACCCTTCAGTAAGTTATGAATCTTATTTTTTACGACCGCAGGCGTAAATAGCCAATAAAACATATTCTCTCGCATCAAGAACGAGTACTCTTTTCGCAAATTCTGAAGAAATACGATATATTGTTCCAAATTGGACGTCTTAGATTTATCTGCAAATCCTCTGCAAAGGTTAAGCAGATTTTCTCCGGCAGATTCGCTCTTCTTTCTGACTTCTCCAATCCATTTTTTATCGGACAATATCCGATCCAAATAGTATTCGCCAAGGGTAGCAGCGATTCCTTTTCTTAATACACCAACATAATCGTTACTATCCCAAATATGGTAGACAAGCCAATCCATCAAACCTGTTTCTTTTGTCACATCCCAGTCCCAGTATGTGATGAGCGGCCAGATTGCCGGTATTTCCCGATTTCTTATAAAAAACCATCCCTGTTCAGAACTTGGAACAATCTGTGTATTATTCTTTACAAGATTGAGTGTCGTAATAGGTCGACTTTGTACAATATAAAACTTTCCTCCCTCATAGGCCCACTCAATATCGCATGGGAATCCGTAGTGATTCTCAATCCCAATAATTATTTCTGAAAGTTCAAGTATCTGATCTTTCGTCAATACCTGGGAAGATGCTTTTGGCTCGGGAATGTCTTTCCATTCATTGTTTCCATGCTCCAAAGACCTCTTCTCCGATCTATATAGTCCCCGGTTTTGGGTTGAGACATTTACATCCAGAATATTTCTCGGCTCCTTCTCAACAACGTAGGCGTCCGGCGTAACTGAACCGGACACTATTGCTTCACCCAGCCCAAATCCCGCCTCGATAATAAGCTGATTGCGATCCTCCGTGACCGGATGCACAGAGAAGGCTATACCGGAAACTTCCGATTCAACCATTTTCTGTACGACAACAGCGACAGATATTTTTGTTAAGTGTAAACTTTTTTCAAAGCGATAGAAAATAGCTCGAGGGGTAAACAATGATGACCAGCAGAGCTTTACCTTTGAAAGAACATCATATTCTGTAGTATTTAGATACGACTCAAGCTGACCAGCCCAAGCATGATCCTTGCCGTCTTCTGCAGTAGCCGAGGAACGGACTGCTACGTACTTGGTATTCAACTCCTTAAACGACGAATTGATCTCACCTGCTATGTCTTGCGGCATGGGAGCATTCAGAATAAGTTCACGGATCTTTTCCGAGGCCGCTTCAACCGTATGTATTTCTTTGTGGTCAACCTTATGCAAAATCGCGTCGATTTCCTGGACCAAGTCTGTCTCCTCAATGAACTGTTCAAAAGAGCTTGAAAGAACCACGAAACCGGGCGGAACTGGTATGCCCGCCTTGGTCATCTCCCCAAGAGACGCACCCTTTCCACCGGCAATCCCAGCATCGTTTTTGTCCAGGTCAATAAAGCGCTTTATGAGCTCCATAATAGCCTAAATATAGCAGATTATGAGCAAGAATGCCCTACCCCTTATATGTCACCAAAAGAGTAGTTCTGCCAATCTCATTATAGGCGCCATCGTAAACAATGACGGTATAGTAGCCCTCTGCAACTAGACCTCCGAACGACACAGACCAGGATGACCCATACACGGATATAGTATTCGATACGCCGGTATACATGCCGACATCGCTTTTGACTATGTTACTGACCGTATTCCAGTCCGTCCTTCCAGTGTAGCCTGGACCGACAAGAGCAACGGTAAAGAATTCTTTTCTTGGCGAATTAGTGCCCGAAATCGTAAAGGCTTTGCCCGGCATGACTTTAAGATTGGTTTGATCGAATGACACCGAGTTCGTATTTGTGAGAGCGGGTGACGGTGTCGTATATGTTGCGTTGTTATTGTTGCAAACATATCCAGCCGGACAGCAACTATACCCTGCCGGACAAGAGGTTGAATTCGTAGTTGGAGCCGGAGTCGTAATGGTTGCCGAGCCACAAATGTACCCTGCCGGACAAATAAAAGAGGTGGCCGTAGGCGATGGCATAGGAGTCGTAATGGGTGTCGAACCGCAGATGTACCCTGTTGGACAAATAAAAGAGCTGGATGTAGGAGTTGGCGTTGGAGAAGCGTAAATGACAGTTATATTCTGATCATACGGCTTGCAAATGTATCCCGCGGGACAAATATATGTGGACGGAGTAACGATAGGCTTAGGTGTTGGCGTGATATTAGGATTGCTACAAATGAATCCAGCGGGACAAACATCCGAAGTAATCGTGCTGGTCGGTAACGGCGGTGGTGTTGTATTGGAAACTGTCCGGCAGCCATAAAGAGCGTTCATTTTAGCCCGAGTGGCATTGCCAAAGTATCCCGTACCATGACTAAGGCCGTTCGGACTCAAGATTGTGGAGGAATATTTTTCCTGAAAAGCCGTTACAGCCGAAGCAACCGATTCATCGTAGGTATTAGCCCGAAAACTCAAAAGTCCTTCTGTCGAAAGGAAGCCGATAAGCCGACTCACATCGTCGCCACTGCTCCCTACCCCAAGACTGCGAGTAAAGTTGTAACAATTTTGAGCACTAACTTCTTTCGTCGGGAAAACTAGACCAGCAACAACAAGGACTGCCAAAAACATAGATGTCGCGACAAAAGCTAGATATTTTTTAGTCATAATTGTATCAGTAAGACCGATTATTAATAGTAATATTATACCCTGTCCCCAAAGGGGTTACTAGCTTTATCCAAAATCAAAAAACTCCACCTAGGTGGAGTTTTTTGATTGATAATAGATTTTGATAAATTACTTCTTGGCGACCGTATTACCCACTGACCAACATTTGGCTGAAGCGTTCCAAGGCTTGGAACCTTCTTTGGCATAGAGCGCCTTGGCATAGTCGATATTACCTTGGACCGTATAGAGGTCAAAACCAAGGGCCTTAGCTCGATCGAGGTGATAGCGTTCGTTGATCTGCATGACACCAACGTCATTCCTATCAACACGACCACGGACGACCTGACCCTTATTATCATATTGCCTATACTCTGATTCACAACGGGCAATGTCGACAAGGATCGGCGTGTCAGCATATTCCTTGCGGAGATAAGCTTCCATCACCTGGCGGTTCTGGGTCAAGCTATCAACTTGAACAGTCTCCCCTACAGCCGCCAAATTGGCGTTTGCTTGGGAACCAAATGTATTTTCAATGTGATTATCGGCTTGGCCGGCTCCGTAGACTGACGACATCAGGAAAATAACTCCCGTAGTGATTTCAATCATAAATTAAAATGAGCCTTTGTTATCATGGTGACAACTTAGCTCACTCCGTACAGTCTAGCATTTCCTGATATAAAAGTCAAGACCCTATTGAGCAAGTAGGGCTTTGTAGAGCCGTTTTGTAACCAACAATGAGGATTATTTGGCCATTCTGGGCCGAATTTTCAATTTTCAATGAACAATTTTCTATTTAAGCCGAATTCCTTGCATTCTAATAACTAAAATGCTAATGTATTCTCACTATGGCTCATAAGAAAGCAGCTGGAACAACCAAGAACGGCCGAGACTCCAATCCCCAATATCCGGGGGTTAAGATCAACCATGGCCAGCATATTACTCCTGGCCAGATCATCTTCCGCCAACGCGGCACGAACATTCTCCCTGGTCGCAACGTCGGCATGGGTAAAGACAACACCCTCTTTGCTCTGAAGGAAGGTAAAGTCTCTTTTGGCTCCAAGCGCAAAACTGGTTTCAATAATGATATCCTTAGGAAGAAGATTGTGCATGTTATTTAGTTTTAAATAAAATATTTAGACTGCAAAATTGGAAGTTAGAAGAGACTTCTTTTTTTGTCTGAATATGGTAGAAATAGAGCTGGCGGAAGAACAAAGAACATAAACGAGATAGGAGTTTAGGCTATGCAAAATACTGTGGGTACTTTCATGCACCCGAAAAACCAGTCGGAAGAAATCGTGGGTTTCAGGTTGGAACCGGGAGATAAGCTTCAGACCGGCGATCGCTATAATTCGTCTTCCGGTAAATGGGAAGAGTGCACTTGTGTCGGATTGACACTGCAAAAGACCAACACCGTCTGGATCAGGCCGGCCAAAGAGACGACGCCGGCGGCTACATCCGGCTGCTGAAAGAAGGGGGTCCCCAACCGGACCCCTCCCTTTTTATTAAATATATTTACTTGTTATTTATTTAACCGCTTCTATAACCAACTTAAACTTGGCTGACTTGTCATTTAGCTTCACTTCAACCAAATGTTCGCCAACCTCCTTAATCGGCTGATCAAGGACGATCATTGACGGCTCAACTTGGATTTGGGTCTGTTTGAAGAGTTCGGTCGCAATAGCCTCGGCATGCAGACCGGCGAAGAGGTGACCCTTTTCATTGGCTTTGCCAGAGACAGTAATCATGACATCTTCCAAGGACTTCAAATTCATATTCAAAAGGTCGGCTTGGACCTTCCTCTCCCCTTCTAAGCTCGCTTTCAAGACTTCAATCCGCTTTTTGGCTTCCGGAGTGGCGGCAATAGCCAAACCTTGAGGTATGAGTAAGTTGAGAGCGTGACCGCTGGCAACATCCTTCAAATCGTACTTTCTTCCCAGTTTAGCAACATCTTTCAGTAGAATTATTTTCATGGTTTTATATATATTAAAAATTAAATATCAAAAATCAAAGATACCAATGCAAAATGCTAAAATGTTTGTTCGATGCGATTTCATTTTGATTTTTGATATTTGATTTTTAATTTTCCTACGGTAACGCTTGTAAAAGTTGAACGGCCTTCTCCATCTGAGTGTCCCTCTTAGCGACAGCATCTTTCTCACTGATCTCAACCTTATAGTCAGGATCGAGGCCGTCATGGGAAAGATTATGGCCCTTGGGCGTGAGCCAGCGAGCGATGGTCACCTTGAGCGAAGTATCGGCCGTGACGGGGACCAATTCCTGGACCGAACCTTTGCCGTAGGTTTTGACACCGACCAATTTGGCCACGCCATGGTCCGCCAAAGCGGCGGCCAGGATTTCAGCTGCTGAAGCCGAACCATTATCAACTAGGATGAGCATCTTAAGGTTGCTGTTGAAAATATTATAACCCTTGCTCCGAAAAACATTGGGCGGGCTATTCTTACCGAAGTCTTCGGTTACAACGACCTGGCCGGCTGGCAAGAACCAGGAAGCCATATCCCAAGCGGCATCGAGGTAACCACCGGGATTGCGCCGCAAATCGAGGATAAGCTTATGATTGCCGGACAGAACGAAAGTTCGCAAAGCTTGACGGAATAGATCGGGCGACTGAGCCGTAAAGCTGTAGAGAGAAATAACCGATATACCTCCTGGCTTCTCGGCCGTATCGATTGTCGGGATCTTGATGGTATCACGGACCAAAGTTTTCAAGACCGGCTTCACGGTTCCGACAGGCAGAAAAGAGACTTTAACTTCTGTCCCCTTGGGGCCGCGGATAAGTTTGACGGCTTGTTCGGTACTCATACTTTCAGTCGAAGTGCCGTTAATCGATAAGATAAAGTCTCCAGCTTTGACCCCGGCCCGATCAGCCGGACTATCCTTGATCGGCGAAACAACCTGGAGCTGTTTGTCCTTAATACCGATCTCCATGCCCACTCCCCCGAAATCACCGGCAATATCTTCCGCGAACATCTTCGACTCGGCTGGCGGGAAGAAAATCGTGTAAGGATCTCCGTAAGAAGCCGTTAAGCCCTCAATAGCTCCGTATATCCGATCCTGGGGAGTCGTGCTAGCGGCGGTAACATACTTGTCATTCAGAATATTCCAAACCTTCCAGAAAGGCGCAAAATTCTGATCGGTAACGCCAACGATATTACCCGGAACAGACTCCGAGACACGAGAAGCGTGGTTCTCGCCAATGTATACGCCGATAAAAAGGGCGAAAATAACCACCGGCAATACGGTTAGAAGGTAAACTAGCTTTCTGTCTTCTTTCTCCATAAGTGGCAGTATTATTGCATAAGTACAAAAAAGAACCAAGTTAAGTTATAATTGATTGCGTTAATTTAAAATTAGACTTCACACATTATGAATCCGTCAAATGAGCAACCCTTGTCTCTCCTCTCGAAATATTCCCTCCAGTTTCAGGATAATAAATTCATAACTTCCCTGGCTATTGCCTTTCTTCTCTTGCTGGCTAGCTTGACGGCCAATTTTTTCGCCGGCACTTATGCCACCGAGCACGCCAGCAGTTCAGTTTCCGATATAATTCTTTCAAATATCCCTGTTATAAATGTTGATGAGGCCTTCGTTTACGGCCCGATCATATTTTGGGCAATTGTAAGTATTTACTGTTTGCTTGATCCGAGGAAAATCCCCTTCTGGTTGAAGACCGTGGCCCTTTTCGCCGTTACTAGAGCTCTTTTCGTCAGTTTGACCCATATCGGACCATTTCCAGACCGCATTAACCTTGATTCCTTCAACTATTTTTCGGATATCAATTTCTTTATCTTCAATTCCGGAGCCGATCTGTTCTTCTCCGGCCATACCGGCCTACCCTTCTTGAATGCCCTTATCTTCTGGAAAAATAAACCTCTAAGAATTTTCTGTCTGGTTTCTTCAATATTCTTCGGAATAATCGTTCTTCTCGGCCATCTTCACTACACAATTGACGTTCTAGCCGCTTTCTTCATTACCTACACAATCTATCACATGGCTCGAAAGTTTTTTGCTGAAGATTATGCCAAGGGGTTTCTCTAAAAAGGCCAGCCTTGCCTAGTAAAGTTATACACAGATTTTTTCGGTTATTACCGGATATTCCGTTGTATAATAAAGCCACAAATGAAAGGACAACCTCCTAAACCTTTTCTCGATAAAAGACCTTGGGGAGAGGAGCTGGTCTTCGGTCCTGAAGCGCCTTCAATGGTCAAAATAATCACAGTCAACCCGGGCGAAGCCCTAAGTCTGCAGTATCACGACAATCGTGATGAATATTGGCGAATACTTTCTGGTAACGGGATCGCTGAGATTGATCAAGAAAAAATCGCCCTTGCGAGCGGTCTTGATTGCTTCGTCCCTAGAGGAATCAAACATCGTCTGAATGGCGGTAATGAGCCCTTGGTGCTCCTGGAATTGGCATACGGAGTTTTTGATGAAAACGACATTGTCCGCCTCGAGGATCGTTACGGCCGCAAATAATATCACATGAATACAGCTCTTTTACTCGCCATATCCGCTTTACTTATAGTTGTAATAGTGGTTTTGATCGTTTATCTAGTCAAGACCGATAAAGCAGCGAACAAAAATCGACCTTACCATAAATTGACTCGCCACGAAGCCAATCCGGTTATTTCCCCCGGGCAGACGAAGTCCTGGGAGCAGAACGGGACTTTCAATCCAGCAGCTATTAAGGACGACGAAGGAAAAGTTCACCTTCTTTACCGAGCTCTCGGCGCCGACGGTCTTTCCCGAGTCGGTCATTCTTCAAGCACGACTGGCAAGGATTTCGGCAGCAACCGCTCAATGTATCCAGTTTTCGAACCAAGGCCCGGCTATGGCCTGCCCGATCCGGCCAAAGTACCAGGGCCCAAACTTTACGATCCCTCATATTACACTTCAGGCGGCGGTTGGGGCGGTTCC
>JBAYFW010000038.1:0-9627 GCA_041667005.1 Minisyncoccota bacterium
CGGAGATCTTGAATTTGCCGTTGTTGAGGCGAATCCGACCGATGTTGTGACTCAATATTCCAAACCGTCAAGTTCGCTTAGCGTCGTTACCGGTATGGCTTATACGTTGACGGCCAGGGATACCGGCGGCGATCTGGTTTCTTCGTTCCTTGAGCCGATCACGGTGACGATATCCTACGAGATCGCCGACATTGCTGGCATTACCGAATCAACTCTGACCATATATCGTTATGACGGTTCGTCTTGGCATGAGCTTGATGCCTGTTCGGTTGATACGACGGCCAAAACCGTCACATGTACCACTACGGCTTTTTCGACTTTTGCTATTTTCGGCGACACGGTCGCTGCCGCCCAGGCATCTTCCGAAAGTGTGACGGCGGCCGTCGCGCATTCGAGCGGTACCAGTGCCTCGAACCGAGTTTCCAATCTTCTGTCTATGGGTTTTTACGATCTGGCCAAAGCTGTCGCTGTTCAATATGGGATCAATATAAGTCCGTCCGGACAGGCCGCGACCGTTTTTCAAGCACCGGCGATCTCCGGTTTGCAGCCGATTGTATTCACGAGAACATTGAAGCCAGGTATGATCGGAAACGATGTTCGGGATCTTCAAATTTTCCTTAATTCCCAAGGATTCATTGTTTCTTCCAAGGGGGCGGGTTCTCCCGGACACGAAACGACATATTTCGGTCCTTCCACCAAAGCCGCTTTGATCCGGTATCAGAACGCCTACGGCGACTATATTCTCAAACCTTTGGGACTGAAGGCCGGGACCGGTATATTCGGTAAGGCCACGAGAGAGTTCGTGGAAGGGTTGAAAAAATGAGCCGAGTTGAAAACAGACTGATGTTACGACTAGATCGCACCGGTCTTCTCGAGTAATTTGGCAAGCACGATTTCGTCTTGTACAACAGTTTCATCTCCAGTTACCAGGTCTTTCACGCGTAATTTGCCGTTTTTGACCTCTTCGTCACCGATACAGAGGACTTTGGTAATACCGCGCTTGGAAGTGTTTGAAATCTGATCGCCGATTTTTTTATTGGACAGATCCACCGCTATCCTGAGAGCCTGTTCTCGCAGTTTCTGGGCCAATTCCAGGGCATAGGGAGTGTTCTGCTCACCGACGATACAAATAGATAGATCAGCCGGACTATTGCTTTTGGGCAAAGTGCCGTAAGTTTCCATAAGGTCGCGGGCGATAAGATCGCCGGCACCGAAGCCGACGGCCGGAACTTTCTCATTGCCGAAGAGGGCCAGGAGATCGTCGTAACGGCCGCCGCCGAAGACCGAGCGGCGGTTGGCCGGGTTCAAGTCGAAGATTTCGAAGACGACGCCCGTGTAGTAGTCGAAGCCGCGCATCAAGGTCTGGTCGAAGCGGACATTGGTTATGCCGAGCCGTTCAAGGCCAGCCATGACCTCTTTTACCTCCTTGAGTCCGACATGTTCTTCTTTGGTCTGCGGCAGGCCGGCCGTGAATTCTTCAAAGTTTTTGGAATTGAGAAGGGTGAGGAATTGGGCGACAGTTTTCTCTGTGTTGTCATTCCCGCGAAGGCGAGAATCCAGCGTGTTACCACTGGTGTCATTTTTAGGATCCTGGATTCCCGCCTTCGCGGGAATGACAGAATCGGGTGATGTGCTGTTAAACACTTCTTTTACCCCCATTTCAAAAGCCTCTCGAGCCAATTTATCTTTCTTATCTATCAGCTTGGAAATTTTCTGAGCCTGATCCTCATTCAAAGAAAAGACTTCCTTCGTAACATAATTCATAACCTTGCGGTTATTGAGGCGGATCTCGAAATCAGTATCTTTGAGACCGTAAGCCCGGGTAATGTCATATGCCAAGCTGATAATCTCGATCTCGGCATTGACGGATTCGACACCGAAAATATCGGCATTAAGCTGCCAATGCTCGCGAGTCCGGCCACGCTGGGGCTGTTCGTAGCGGAAGAGATTGGGCAGGGAATACCAGCGGATAGGGATTTGCAGTTCACGCTTGCGGGCGGCAATCATTCTAGCCACGGTGGGAGTCATTTCCGGCCGCAAGGTTACCTCGCGCTGGCCGCGATCCGTAAAGGTATAAGTTTGCTCGTTGACTATCTCTTCGCCTGATTTGGCCCGGTAAAGCTCGGCTGGTTCTAAGACCGAAGCCCCGTACTCCTCGTAGCCATACTTCTCACAGGCTGACCGCCAAATGCCAAAAATCTTCTTCTGAACAGCCATATCAGGCGGGAAGAAGTCGCGGACGCCCTTATAGGGGTCGGTGGAGAGTTTTTTGTTTTCGGACATACGGAAATATTAGCATTTTCGCTATTCAAGCGCTATATCCTTAAACCTTGAGATTATGGGCGGAAAATTATCTGGCATCTCTTTTTTTATATGCTAGGATTAGCCTATGAAAAGGATAATCATCAAGGAAGGACCGGTGGTCTTTTTGAGGAATATATTCGTGATGGAAATCCTGGCCGTGGTCTGCTTCATCAGTATTTCTTATCTGGCCAATTACGAACAGATTTTCATCCGCTTTGGTTTGGTCAACTACATTAGATACAACGATTTTCTCATCATTGTCTTCTCGGCTTTCCAGCTTTTCTATATCCTCGGTCTTTTCTTCGATTGGTATCTCAAATATTACGAAATCCGCGAAAAAGAAATCGTTCGTCGAACCGGCCTTTTATTCAAGAGACAGAAGTCTGTTTCTTTGAGTCATATCGTGGCCGTAGAGATTACCCAGTCTCCTCTCGATCGGATCATGAACCACGCCACCTTGATCTTGGAACATGATAACGGCCGTGAGACCAGGATTCAGAATGTTTCCGGCTACCAGGATTACTCCGAAATCATCAAGCAGACAATCGAAAACAACGTCAAAAAACCTATCCACGCTAGGAGTTTGCAGACTCTTCTTAAGGACGGCGAAGGGCTATTCCTGGAATTCAAACAGACGCTTCGTTATGATTTGCGCAGGCAGTGTGTCAGTAAGGATGTTGAACGCTCGGTGATCAAAGCTATTGCCGGCTTCATGAATGCCGATGGGGGAACCTTGGTAATTGGGGTTAATGACGAGGCTAAAGTAACAGGACTCAAGAATGATTATGAGACTCTAGCCAAAAAGAACCGCGACGGCTTCGAGAATCATCTCAATAATCTGGTGAAGACCATGCTAGGTATCAAGTTCGGCAATTATATCCACTGTCGCTTCGACTACTTCGACGATCATGAAGCTTGCATTGTTTCGGTTGATCAGAGCCACAAGCCGGCCTATATCCACAACGGCGATGGCAAGGAAGAATTCTTCGTTCGAACAGGGAACTCAACTCAGCCTTTTTCGATGAGCGAAGCTGAGGAGTATATCAAGACGAGGTGGAATTAAAAATTTGGTGGCTGTCAATATTGATTTTGGATTCTTGAAAGGAATATAATATGGGCATGGATCAAACGGAATTAAAATTTGCCAAAAAGATCGGGAATTGGGTATCGGCTATTATTTTGGGCAATACCCGTGAGCTTATTGCTCGGATCGATGAAAGAACCAATCAGATGTTGGTTGATTTGAACGAGAAGATCAAGCCTGATTTGCAGAATGTTCGCGAGAGGTTTGCCGCTCTTGAGGGAAGTATTGGTAAGACTTTTGCCAGTGGTTCGCCCGTGAGTTTGTTGCCAAAAGGTCAACAAGTTTTGAAAGAAAGCGGCCTTATGAAGTATATCGATGAAAATAAAGATGCTTTGCTAGCTAAATTTGGGTCAGTTTGCCCCATGACCAATCAGTATGATATTCAGGAACAGTCCTTCCGGTTCTTCAACGATCTTGATTTTGGGCTCTTCGAAGAGTCTCTCAAAAAGGCAGCTTTTGACTTTGGTATGGATATAGCGACTGTTCGCCGCATTGGCGGCATCTATTTCCGAGATATTGCCTTGCTCAAGGCCGGTTTCAAGCCGGAGGATTTGGATGGGAAGTAGTCGGAACGATTGCTACTATCTCAATCAGAAACAAAATATGGGGATGCTAAGCCATTATTTGACAGTGTTTACCAATTGCTTGACATTTGTAATCAAATAGTGTATACTCATGGACATCAGTAACCCTAAAAAGTTGCTGGATCGCTAAGAAGTCCTTCTCGAACTTCTACCTGAGCTTTCAATAAAATGAAACCTGGTGCATTAAGCTAACGATAAATCTTCTTGAAAGGAGATAAAAATGAGAAACTACGAGCAGTACCTTTCAAACCTCGCCGCCACCACGATTCAACAATTGCAGATCCCACAAAGTCTAGGGGACCTGGAATTGGGGCCTCAGGAAATCTACAAGCAGTTTGGCGACAGAATCAAAGCCAAGCTGATTCGGATGAACCCTGAGACCATCGGGGCAATCGCCTGGTATGGTTCGGCACACCAGGATGACCAGAGGAAGACCTCGCTTTATCAGGTACATTGTCAGTCGTACCTCGGAAAGTATCAGAGCGGACCCGCTCTGATGGTCGAGATTGCGGCTACCGCCCTGGTTGCCGAAATCTACGATACACTCCGGTCCAGTGAGTACTGGTTACCGAAGTGGAGTCAGAAGCACCGGGGGTGGTGTGAGGCCAAACGCGAGCGTGATCGCGCCACCATCGAGAGTTGGAGAGATAGTTAGCCCAATCTTTAATGGGTAGCCCAATATCATCCGATATTGGGCTTCGCTTTTTTATGCCATTTCCCGATGTCGGACATCGGGGAGATTACAAATCCTTTCTCCTCGCTCTCGCCCTATCCAATTCCGTCAAAAACTTCTTGCGGAGTCTAATATTTTTCGGAGTAATTTCCAGATACTCATCTTCGCGCATCAGTTCCAGGCCTCTTTCGATACTCAAGATATAAGGAGGAACCAAGGTCAAAGCCTCGTCCTTGCCGGAAGAGCGCATATTAGACAGCTGTTTGCCTTTGCAGGGATTGACATCGAGGTCGTCGCCCTTGGAGGTGTCGCCGATGACCATACCCTCGTAGATTTCCATGGCCGGAGTGATGAAGAGGCGGCCGCGATCCTGGAGATTCCAGAGCGAGAAGCCGAAGGACTTGCCCGAGGCCATCGAAGTCATGGAGCCGGTCTGGCGCTTCTCGATAGTGCCGGCATAAGGCTTGAAGCCGATGACGCGAGAGGACATGATGCCTTCGCCTTTGGTGTCGATTGTGAAGGCGTTACGGTAACCCAAAAGGCCGCGGGTAGGCATTTCAAAAACCATCCGCACCTGGTTGCCGTGGGTCTTCATATCCATCATGACGCCTTTTCTTTTGCCTAGAGTTTCAATGACAATGCCGGAATATTCCTGGGGAGTGTCGATGATAACTTCTTCAAAAGGCTCGAGAGTTTCTCCGTTTTCTTCGCGGGTAATGACTTTGGGCTGGGAAACCTGGAGTTCGTAGCCTTCGCGGCGCATATTTTCGATAAGAATAGCCACGTGGAGTTCGCCGCGGCCGAAGACCGTGTAGCCCTCGATAGTTGATTGGCCTTCCATGATCGTGGGATTGAAATCGACTTTGAGGCCGACATTGACTTCAAGTTCTTTCTCAAGTCTCTCGCGGATCTGGCGGCCAGTGACGAAAGTACCTTCGCGTCCGGCAAAAGGGGAATTGTTGACTAGGAATTGGAGAGAAATGGTCGGTTCGTCAACTTTAATGGAAGGCATTGCCGGAGTCTCCTCTTTATCGGTCAGCGTCTCGCCGATATAAATATCTGGCATACCGGCCACGGTTACGATGTCACCGGATTCGGCTTGAGAAATCTCAACTTTTTTCTTACCTTCAAAAGTGAAAAGTTTGGTGACTTTGCCCGTGAATGTTTTGCCGTTTTCTTCTTTGACCCAAACATTCTGGCCATCCTTAAGTGTGCCATTGTAAATGCGGCAGATGGCTAAGCGGCCAAGGAAGTTGTCATAACCGAGATTGAAGACCTGAGCAGTCAAAGGTTCGGTTGCGCTCTTATTAGCGGCCGGAACATGCTCGAGGATAGTCTCAAGGAGGGGAGTCAAATCTTTGGAATCATCCGTCAAAGCTTTCTTGGCGATACCTTGGCGGCCGATGGCGTAGATCACGGGGAAGTTCATTTGTTCGTCATTGGCGCCCAGTTCCATGAAGAGCTCGAGGACTTCATCGTGGACTTTGGTCGGGTTGGACGCAGGCTTGTCGATTTTGTTAATTATAACAATGGGCTTAAGACCGAGCTCCAGAGATTTCTTCAAGACGAAACGAGTCTGGGGCATGGGACCTTCCTGGGCGTCGACGACTAGAAGAACGGTGTCAATGGAACGGAGAATGCGTTCGACCTCGGAGCCGAAGTCGGCGTGGCCGGGAGTGTCGACGATATTGATCTTAGTGCCTTTGAAAACAACGGAAGTGTTCTTGGCGTATATGGTAATACCGCGCTCCTGTTCGAGGGCGTTGGAGTCCATGGAGCCGTCGTCGCCGTGGCCGCACTGGGTCATGATGGCGTCGGTAAGAGTAGTCTTACCGTGGTCGACGTGCGCTATGATGGCAATGTTTCTAATTTCCATGGCGTGTATTGGCCTTCGTAGCTCGCTTTTGGCGAGCGAAGTAGGCGGCTATAATGGCGATGTTGCGTATTTCCATGGGATAATTAAAAAGGGAGCTCGAAGCTCGTATCACAAGTAAAGCATAAAAACTGGTTAAAAGTCAAATTTTGTGTGGATTCATTTACTATTATCTATACAGCTGGCTATGAGACCCGATTTCCATGAAGATAGCGAAGAAGCCTTCCATTTTGAAAACCGCTCTAATGTCACCGGAAATGTTGATACTCCTATATTTTGACCACTTACCGTGCAAAGGGTGGTTATTTAGGAGAGGGTGATCCGGATCAATAAGAAGCAGGTTCCTTCGTTCCGCAAAGATTCTTTTGATTTCCGGGCTTTGCATGGCGTAGGTTTTTTCAAAGTTTCTGTGTAGGATAAAACCAATAATTCTTCTCATACGGTAGTGGCAGGTGAGGCATTTTATAAATTGGCCAGATAACGATCCATCTTCTCCATATTGGTAAAGAGGGGGGAAAGATTTTTACCTTTTTCCAAATCTTTTTGGCTTTGCTTCAAGATTTTCTCAAGGCTCTTTGAAGGCTTCAGAGGCGCGTTGAAAGTAACGCTCTGGTCGGCAATGAATTTCTTCAGGAAAGCGTTGATAATGGTGCTTAGAGGCAGACCCAAAAGGGAGGCGGTTTTAACTGCTTGATCCTTGACTTCTTTGTCGGCTTTTATATTGATAACCGTTTTCATACCCAAAGTATATACAACGGTTAGAAACAGTCAAGAGGTTTGCGCCGCGCACTTTTGTGAGAAATTAGAATATCCTTACGAAGCCGCTGATTGCTCTTATAATCGAAGCCGTCATATCGAAGTTTCCGTAATAAGCCGCCGGACTTCCCGACGCGGTCGGAGCCGGACTCGAGCAAGCCAGGGTAGGAAATGTTCCGTCGGATGAATAACCCGTCCCGCCGCTGTTTGTTGCATATGCTCGGTAATGGTAGGTACTGCCGCAGTTTAGAGTGACAGCCGTCGCTTGATTGTAATAGGCCGGCGAATAATATGTGCCGTTCACATGAACATCGTAGCCATATGAAGCCGTCGGTCCGTATTGAAAGCCGAATCTAGTAACCGGCGCGCCTCCGATGCTGGAAACCTGACCGTAGAGAACGGCACTTGTTTGGGCCTGGACATAACCGTCACGGAGAGCGGTTGGCAAAGCGAGGGAAGGTGTCGGTGTAGGGGTTGCTTGCCCCGAGCTTGCTTGCGGTGAGCCTGTCGAACTGGTCGAGGGGGCGGGAGTAGGAGTAGGGCTTTGAGCGGGCGCGGAAGTTGGGATCGGAGTCGGAGTAGGTGTATTGGTCTGGTATGGGGTTGGAGTGGGAGAAAGAGTTGGAACGGGAGAGTAGGTTGGAGTTGGTGTGACCGTCGGTGTTGGTGAAAGTGTCGGGGTAACTGTTTGGTAGGGGGTGGGTGTCGGTGTGGAAGAATTCGAAGGACTTGGGGTAGGTGTGACTGTTGGGATGTAGGTCGGCGTAGGTGTCGGAGTATGAGTAGTAAACGGCGTGTGTGTAGGTGAAATCGTTGAAGATGGAGTAGGAGTAGGAGTCGTTGTTTGTCTCGGGGTCGGAGTAGGGTTTAACGAATTAGATGGTGTGGGCGATGGGGTAATTTTCGGAGTAGGCGTAGGAGTGTTTGAATTGGAAGGGACCGGCGTTGAAGTGGACTTTGGGGAGGAAGTAACCGTTGGAGTTGGAGAACTGGATGATTTCAGGAACGAGTCTGATGCGGTCGAGGGTATGGGAGTCGGTGCGGGGCTTGATGAATTTTTAGGAGAGATGGTTGGTCTGTAAATTATACCAGAGACAGTTGTTATGACATCAGAATAGGTCGATTGAGCGCCGGAGGTAATAGTCGAAATAAAACGACCGAGATTCGTTTTCATGAAGGTGTTTTTGATTATCGAATTTTTTGGTTGAGCCGGTTCCGGAATTGGCGTAGCAATAGTCGTTTGTCCGGTAACAATCGGTCGCGTCATTTGACCATTTTTATCCAGCTCAATTAGGGCACCCCATGTGTTATTTGGATCAAAACTGTCTATGGCCAGATACCGGCTGCTATTTTTGGTGATTGGTTCCAAATCATCTTCTGTATTGAAAATTTCATCAATAAGATCTCCTATAGAAGAGAGGAGATATCCGGTTTCGGCGATGTTGTGTGGAAGCACGGCCGAAGTTTTGGTATCCGAAGGTCCATAGTTGATGCCACTATCGGCCAAACCGGACATAGTCTTGCATCGCTCGAAGTATTGTTTTCCATTTTCTCCGGTCAGGGAATTGACGTCGGTATTCTCGCCGGTAATGGCGGCGATAACATAACCGCAAGACACGGTATTAAATTTTCCGCCGGCATTGAGTGCCAGTTCATTCATCAAGCTTTGGGTCGTTGGGCGGTAAACTGACTTCAAATCGCCCAACTTTTGCATGGAACAACCTTCAATATTAAGGTTGCCGTATAGTTTATTTTTGTACGAGTAATTGTCGGCCGGATCGAGCGCGCAGTTTTTATCAAAAAAACCATTCAATAAAGCGTCTGTCGCCGTAATATTCATGCTCAAGACATACTCGTCGGCAAGACCGGCAAAAGCATGCCCGATTTCATGCATGACCGCTTGCACTAGGCGGGAAGTTTGGCCGGTATCGGAGTTACTTTCAAACTTGCCCGGACCGATGAAAATATTGCTGGAATTCGGCAGAGTGTAGCCCTTATATGAAAGATCGTTAAGAAAAATATAAAGTCGCGCGTTCGAACATTGGGAAATAGTCTGGGGAAAAGTTAGATCCGAAAAGTAAATACTGGAAAGACTGGCTACATTTTCAATGGCTTTTCCGCTTTTGTCGGCGTTGGCATTTCTGGTGGTCGCCATGCTGTTGTCGGAATAATTGCCAAGATCGATGAAGTGGGAGAAATTTGATCCATAGGTTACAAACGGTTCGGTCCGGCCAAAACCGGCTTTTCTGATCGTATCGGCAAAGGAAAACAATTTTTCCAGATCATAACCAGTACTTTTGCCTCGCATTGTTACCACGCCATGTCTCCCTCCACCGCCGATAGGAGCACACAG
>JBAYFW010000039.1:0-9524 GCA_041667005.1 Minisyncoccota bacterium
CGGGTCTTGAAACCGGCAATGGCTTTCTTGGTCAGACGGACAGCCGGCTTCTGGCCGGTGATCCGGGCCAAACGCTCGGCAATGAGCTCGATCTTCTTCTTGTCCTTAACCGAGCCGAAACCGCAGGAGATAACGATCTTGGAGAGGCGCGGAGCCTGCATCGGATTCGTAAGACCAAGCGGAGCCTGGAGGGACTTGTAGGCATTCTTATTCAATTCAAAAACGGTAGTGTATGACATGTTATTTATTTCTTCTTGGACTCGCTAACCAGTCGGGCCTTGGAAGCGCTGAAAGGCATCGAGACCGTAACCATCTGACCCTTCTGACCTTCCTTCCGAGCCTTCTCATGCTTCTTCACGGTATTCATTCCTTCAACCACAACTTTATTCAAACTCGGAAAAGCCCGGAAGACCTTGCCAGTCTTGCCTTTGTCGTCTCCAGAGAGAATGATGATGTTGTCGCCTTTCTTGATATGCATGGTAGTTAAGTAAAAATTCAAAAGTTAAAAGGCAAAAGTTAAACGATCTCGGAAGCTTTGGAAGCGATGGTTTTGAAACCGGCTTCACCGACTTCACGAGGAATGGGACCGAAGATACGACCGGCAATCGGCTCATCTTTCTCTTTCTCCAAAATAACCACGGCGTTCTCGTCGAAGCGGACATACGATCCGTCCTTGCGGCGAATCGGCTTGGTCTGACGGACGACCACGGCCCGCAGAACATCCTTCTTCTTGATAGCCTTCCTCGGCTCGGCTTTCTGAACAGAAAGGATAACCGTCTCACCGATCTCGGCGTAGCGCTTGCGGCTAGCGCCGAGCACTTTGAAAATACGACCAATCTTGGCTCCGGAGTTATCGGCAATATTTACGATTGTTCGTGGTTGGATCATGAAGGTAAGTTAAAAGGCAAAAATCAAAATTAAAATTATGCAATAACCTTAAAGGCCTTGTTTTTGGATAATGGCCGGCAGGCTTCAATGGTCACCTGATCGCCAATATGCTTGGTATTGCCGGGATTGTGGGCCATGAGCTTAGTCCGCTTGGTCTGGAACTTGTCGTACTTGGCATGCCTGATATAACGCCTGATCTCGACCACAACCGTATCCTTCATCTTATCGGAAAGAACCCGGCCGGAAAAAATCTGGGGCTTCTTTTTTATCTCAATTGTGGCGGTTGTGGGCATGTGATGTGTGATACTACTTTAAAAAGTCTCTTTTGTCTATAAGGCCTTGTTTCCCATTGCTGTTAAAGCTGTCATGATCCGAGCAATATCTTTCCTAATCTGGCTACCCTCTTTGACGTTCTTAGTCTTGGCTCCGGCCGCTCCAAAGCGGAAAACCCGCAGAGCTTCGCGTTTTTCGGCGATAAGTTTGTGTAGATCGGCGGCCGTTTTGGTTGTAATGTCTTTGGTCTTCATGAAAGTTGCAATTATTAAATTCGAGCGACAATTCTGGTCTTAATCGGCAGTTTGGTTCCGGCTTTGCGCAAAGCTTCGTGAGCAACTGTCAGTTCAACTCCATCGATCTCAAACATCACCCGGCCCGGCTTAACCTCGGCAATAAAACCAACCGGATCGCCCTTGCCTTTACCCATCTTAACCTCGGCCGGCTTCTGAGTGAAAGGGTGATCGGGGAAAACCCTGATCCAAACCTTGCCGGACTTGGTAGCATAACGGGCCATAACCTTACGGGCAGCCTCAAGCTGGTTCGAGGTGATCCGGCCATACTGCATAGCTTTCAAACCGAAAGAACCAAAAGAAACTTTGATACCGCGAGTATCGGCATGAGCAGCTTCCTTAGCTGGATGTGTTCGCATAGTGAACCACTTGCGATGTTTAACTTTCTTGGGGAATAACATGATGGTAAATTTCTAATTTCTAATTCCTAATTACTAATTTCTAATTTTTAGCTTAATTAGATAATTAGGTTATTTTGCTTGATCTTTCTTAAATATTTCACCTTTGTATATCCAAACCTTGATACCAATATCGCCATAGGTCATATGAGCTTTCTCCCTGGCGAAATCGATGTCAGCTCGGAGAGTCTGAAGAGGAATCTGGCCCTTCTTCAAATCTTCGCTCCTAGCGATCTCCGCTCCGCCCAAACGACCACCCAAATGGATCCTGGCCCCGTGAACATCCTTGTTGGCCATGATTTTCTCGACCGCCTGCTTCATCACTCGGCGGAAAGGCAAGCGTTTCTCGAGAGATTCAGCTACCATCATAGCAGCAATAGCGGCGTTGGATTCCGGATTGCGAACTTCCTCGATGTCAATCTTCAATTCCTGGCCGGCCACGATAGCCTTATTTTCTCTGACCAGTTTCAAGATCTTTGCTCGGAGCTTGACCACACCATCGCCAGCTTTGCCGATAAGCATACCGGGACGAGAGGTTTTAACTACAACCCGAAGAACTTTCTGATTACGCTCGATATCAATACCACCCAAGTAGTTGGCTCGAAGTTCCTTAGCCAAAAACTCCCGGATCAAAAGATCAGCTTTAAGAGCGGTTCGATAACTTTTGTCGGTCAAAAACCAGCGGCTCTTCCAGTCGCGGATGATTCCAAGCCTATGTGAGTATGGGTGGACAGTATGAGACATGATGATAAGTTATTTTGACTTTTGAGCTTTGACTTTTGAGTTAATCTCGACCGGTGCAAGAACAATACTGACGTGACTTGTCCTCTTTCTGATCGGATGAGCCGAACCACGAGAAACCGGCATGCTTCTTTTCAAAACGTAGCCTTGATCAACTCTGATTTCCTTGACGAAAAGGCTGTCCGCTTCGATCTGGAAATTATTCTTGGCGTTGGCAATAGCCGAATCAAGAAGCGTGCCCAAAGGGCCGCGGGCTTTCCTCTCGGCATGAACAAGAATCCGGCTAGCCTCGATAGCGCCTTTGCCGCGGATCATATCGGCTACAACCCGGACTTTCCGGGGAGCGATGCGGTGATTTTTGAGAGAGGCCTTGATCATGTTATTTCTTAGGAGCGGCGGCTGTTGTCGCGGCTTCCTTAGCCGACTTGGCAGCGGCCATCTCGGCTTCCTTGGCCTTCATCTCGATCTCCTTCTGCATCTTACCGCCATGGCGAACGAATTTGCGAGTAGGCGAAAATTCACCGAGGCGGTGTCCAACCATATCCTCGGTTACCAATACATCTATATGAATGCGGCCATTGTGAACGCCGAAGGTAAAACCAACCATTTCCGGCGAAATCTGGGAGCGGCGAGCCCAAGTCTTGATCGTGCCAGTTGAGGCAGCCTTTTTGCCGTCAATCTTCTTCAAAAGATTTTCATCGACATACGGGCCTTTTTTGAGCGATCGTGACATTTGAGTATTGAGATTTCCTGAGAGGAATTGAGTGAAAATAGGTAAAAAGGAATAAAATTAGCTCCGTGCGAGCTTGGAGGCATGTTAACAATAAGGGCTCATAAAGTCAAGGAAAAGCCAAGCTGGCAGCTGCGGATATGTGGCCCCTGTCAACTTGATCCCCGTACAACTCGGCTAGGCACTATCAATACTTGAGCCGCCTAGGAACAACCCACACTTTCGTCGACACGATCCTCCTACGCTCCTGCGGAGCTTCGGAGGACAAGTCAGCCATAGTTTCTATGAAGTAAAGTCCGTGAGCCCCATGGAATACTTCGCATTTTCGGAGACATTTCGGAGCGCCGCCCCCACCGGGCTATGCATACCCAAACAAGCGGCGCGAGAATAGGCAACTTTGCGAGCGATTCAGTTCGCGCGAGCAAAGTTGACCGTGTCGACGAAAGTGCGAAGTATTCCATGGGGCGTAATCAAAAAACGCCCTGAGCTTGTCGAAGGGCGTTTTTTGAAAAATCAATAATGAAACCTATTCCTCTAAGCTGTGAAAGGTCTTCTCGAGCATTTTCTCAGCCATATCCTTGCCACCCAAACCGAAGGCCAAACCAAGAGCCAAAGCCGCACCGGCAAAGATCGCGGTAACAACTGTCTGAATCAAAGCCGGAGCGATGCCAAGATTGAAGAGAGCCGTCAAGATCGCGAAGATCCAGATCGCCCACTTGGTAACCCGGCCTAGGAATTCGGCTGATTTGATATTAGCGGCGCGCGAGCTAGCCACAACAATCCGATGCATAGCATTGGCTACAACGATCGCTACCATGAGAATCAGGACAGCGACAATAACCTGGGGCAAGTAATTAACAACTTCGCGAAGGAAGAGTGTAACCTGGGTCAAACCAAGAACATCAAAGGAGGCGATCAGGAAAACGACGATGATAAACCACTTAACCAACGCGCCGACAAAAAGGCCAGAATTAAGATTGTGGCCGGCTCTCTTGATAACTTCTTCCAATCCGGCACTCTTCAAAGCAGCATCGACTTTCAAGGCCTTGAAAAGATGCTCTACCAGCTTCTCGATAAGGGCGGCTAAGACCCAGCCGATAGCGAAGATGATTATGGCGATAACCAGGTTAGGCACTAAACGAGCCACACCCAGCCAGACGTTTTGAAGCGATTGAGTGAAGACATCGCCCCAGTTTTGAATGTACTGCATAAGGTTAAATTAAATAGTAATTATTTCCTGTAATGCCACTATTATATCACAGACAAGCCCCGAAAATAGCCAGACTGGGGATAGGCTTGAAAAGCTTGGATTTCCCTCTTTATTGCGGTTCTATTCCCAATCGATCAAGCAGGGTAACATGAGGATAATCCAAAATATCACGGACAAGGCGATCATGAATACCGAATCGGTATTCGAAGTCCTGCGTCTCAAAGGCCGAATAAGCGATCTCTTTGCCAATTTCTGATTCAATAATCTTAATGACGCTCTCGATCTTAGTCAGATTTAGATCATCACCCACTATTAGAAGATCGACTCGGGAATCCCAGTTCTGGATAAAAACGCCCGAAGCCACGAAGAGCTTCATTTTACCGGCATTGGTAAAACGTTTGGTTAAAGTTTCATCAGCCCGAAGGCTAGTAATAGTAAGAAGACTTTTCAAGGGGTCCAGGTACGGGTATTTGCCGTTAAGAATATAACCTTGCCCTTCCACTTTCTTCTGAATAATTTTCTTGCCGCTTTCCTGGGTAATTTCTTTGGAAACCTGCTTCTTCTTAATCAGTTCGGCTTTCTCTAGAATACTGAGTTCCTTACGAATCTGATCGGCTGAGCCATTAACTCTTTTAATGATTTCCTTTAGAAAAAAGGGTGTCGTCTCATTGAAGAGAAAGAGGCGCAGTATCTTGACTTTAGCGGCATTGCCGAATATAGCGGTCAGTGTATCCATCTTGATATTTTATAAGCGGTATTGTAGCATAGGGCTAAGGCTGAAGACAGAAGGCAACAATCCGCCTCCGCTTGTGAATACCACAAGCTACGGCGGATAAATAAGACCTTCCGAGGTAATCTATCTCTCAAGCCGGGTCGATTATAGATATTGGAGCAATCACTTTCTGTGATTCTCTAATTTCTATTTACTAATCTCTAATTACTAAACAAATGGCTAGAACAAAAGCTCAAAAAAGAGAGGTTCTGAATAAGCTCGAAAAGATAATTGGTGAGGCCAAATCGCTGGTCTTCGTCAATATCCACGGACTCAAGGTAGCCGACGCTACCACAATGCGTCGCCAAATGACCCAGAACGGGGTCGGTTTCTTCGTGGCCAAAAAGAGCCTGACCTCCAAGGCATTAGCGGCCCAGAAATTCACCGGTACCGAACCAGTCCTAAGCGGTGAGGCTGGACTGGCTTACGGTCTCGACCTCATTGCCCCGGCCCGCGAGGTCTATGATTTCCAAAAGAAACTCAAAGACCAGATCGCCATCATGGGCGGAGTCTTCGAGAACAAGTACATGACCAAGGAAGAAATGACGGCCATCGCCGCCATTCCGTCTCTCCAGACTCTCCGTGGTATGTTCGTTAATGTCATCAATTCGCCCATTCAGGGATTGGTTGTAGCATTAAGCAAGATTGCGGAGCAGAAGGGTTAGGAAGTTATTAACAAATCATAAGTCAAAAGGCAAAAATCAAAAGTTAAAATAAAAAGTATATAAGTTTCTAAACTTCAAAACTTTTTACCTTCACTTTTGACTTTGAACTTTTAATTTTTAACTTAATCAAAAACATGGAAGAAGTAAAAAACACAACCGCTGAAGCGGTAGAAATCCCGGCCAAGTTCAAGACTTTGGTCGACTCGATCGAGAAGATGTCCGTCTTGGATCTGAACGAGCTCGTCAAATTACTGGAGAAGAAGTTCGGCGTTTCGGCTGCTGCGACAGCCGTGGCTGCCCCGGCCGCCGGTGCCGCCGCTGGAGAGGAGAAGACGGTCTTCGCCGTCCACCTAGCCTCCTCGGGCGCTCAGAAGATTGCCGTTATCAAGGTCGTCAAGGAAGTCTTGGCTCTCGGCCTCAAAGAGGCTAAGGATCTTGTCGATGCCGCTCCTTCCCTTTTGAAGGACGGTATGAAGAAAGACGAAGCCGAAGCTTTCAAGAAGCAGCTCGAAGCCGCTGGTGGCAAAGTCGAGTTGAAATAGTTTCATTCGAAACATTAATAACGAAAAGAAAAACGCCCCGAGCTTGTCGATGGGCGTTTTTCTTTTGGGAACAAGTTATTATCAACCGTCTATTCAAACTGACTAATATACAACTCCATAAGATTGATGACCTCTTTGCGGTCTTTTTCGGAAAGACCCACGAGCCTCATGTGACCAATCCGCTTATCCAGGCGCTCAGAAACACGGCGGGCTTGAATAACTTTACCTTTCTTGAGCAGGTCCGCGATCCGATCGAACCTTTTTAGGAGCAACTTGCCTCGAGGAGTATTGCCCGTCAAACTGGTAAGAGTTTTTTTAATGAATTCAAGATAGGCTAATTCATCGTATTGAGTTTGAGGCTTAACGGTTATATCGCGCGAGCCGTTGCCGTCGATATCAATGTTCAAAGCGGTAGCGCTCGTGGATGCTAGGGGCACGAACGACCCATTCAAACTCCCGGAGAAAACGCTTGTTGTGGCCACAGTAAGAGGCGTAACGGGAACGTTAAGATATTCGATCTTATCCACTACTGAGTCATTCTGAATCCTTTTGATATCAAAACTGAATGTTCCAACCCCATTTCCATCTATAACAATCGAGTATTTCTGATCGCTATCATCACGAAGGTAGACCTCATAGTCTTGATCATTTTCATTCGTCCCGCCGTATCGACTAAGGGAACTCCCAGGAATCTCTTCATCGTAGAAAGTCAAGAATCCTTCTTCTATCTCTTCATCCAACCCGGACGGCGTGGGAATAATACCCGTATGCCGACCTTCCGAATCATAAACATGAATATCGACGGGTGAGTGGGTCCGCAAGATAAGCGACGAGGGTTCCTTACTATAATCTGGTTCGCCTATGGTCACACCTGGGATCTTGGAAATCTCATCGATCAACTCTCGCTTATCTTCAGCAGGATTATGCGAAACAATCCGGCCAATAGTCGCGGCTGTCGATGAAGCCCCTAAAATATTACCGTGGGCTATTTCCCTCTTTTCACTCTTTGATAGATTCGCCACATCCAAGGAAATAGTTTGACCGGCGTCATACGCGGCGCTCGGAGCAACAACCGTGCCGTCACCCATAATAGAATTGGTCGTAGCATAACCAGGTTTGACTAAACAAGTTTTTCCTTTGCATTCTTTTGTTTCGAAATACTCTAGCCCTTTGACTGTAGCCGCATTCCAACCGACTATAGACCACCTGGCGATCGAAGCCGGCCAAGAGAACGGATCAATGAGACCGTGGAGAATATCGGCCGCCAGCATAAGTTTATTATTGCCTTCTATTGGAAGAGAAATATCGGAGGCAGGAGGATTCGTCCGGGTATTTTTTGAATCGGTAATGTATGCCAACTGTTCTTCGTAACTTGAAATATTCCGAGGGTATGAGCCGTCATTCACTCCCGCGATCGTAGTCGAAGCGAAAGCGATTGTCGGAGTGAAGATCTTGGAGAAATATCGTTTCGATGGTAATAAGGAGTAGGCACTGGCCATATTGGTTGCCAGACCCCGGGCGGTACTTTGATTTAAGAAGAGACCTTTGGCCAAAGTTTGGCCATCGCCGTGTAGGAGCCCGCTAATTGCCGACGGCGTCCCCAGATAAGGCACGGCCACGGAAATAACCGAGTCAATAATATTTTCTTTGCCGAGATCAGCCAGGGTCTTGACCAAATACTTGGCCACCAATCCCCCGTTGCTATGGGCGATCAAGGTGACCTTGCCAGTCCTAGAACGGTCCGCCAAATCCTGAACAACTTGAATAAGAGATTCAGTCGTCGTGGCTTTCTTCTCGCTCCCCGCAACCACTTCAGTTATAGGCTTGCGCCAATCATAACCAAAGGCTTTCCACTCGTTAATCTGACCGGTTTTCTTGATATTATCGAGAAAACCCATGAATGAGCCGTAGATATCTTTGAGACCATAGGCTCTGGTCACCGGCTGGTCGGAGAAAATCGTCTTATCGGTACTTGAGCCATTGGCATCCAAGTAAAGTTTTTTGACGTCGGCATTCCTATTAGGTTCCCAAAGCCGATTCACAATAAAACCGAGTTCGGGACGATCGAGCCGCGTACCTTCCAGACCTGGAATAAAGAGAATACTTGAACAACAAGGAATTACGCTTTCCGGATCCAAGGTCAGCCATGGCGAATAGTCAATCGCGCCTACTATTCCGTTTATACCAAAAAGCGAGGGGCCGGAGGTATTTCCCCACCAATTGTTTTGGGCCTGAACACGAGAGATATCGTCGTTCTTGATTGAAGCAATCTGATTGTTGATTAAACTCGAATTGGTAATACTTACCGTTGATGGTTTAGGCGAAGGAGTTGCCATCTGAACCAAACGATCGGAAAGAGCGTTGCCAATTCCCCCCTTTCCAAACAAAGGATCATTCCTTAGAACCGGGAATATGTTGGGTATTGACGATTGGATAAAGATTCCGTAATCATTGTCCGTGAATCGGCTACCCGAGACACTGATCGCGCCAGAAAGAACATTTATCCCTTGTTCGGCATTTCTTACTGTTGAACTGGAAATGGAGGCAGAGCCGCTATAAATATTAATGCCGCCCGGCAAAGAAATATCGGAGTAACGAGCAGAAAACTGACCTTTGCTGACTCTAATTCCGCCAAAACCGCTTATTGTCACCCTTTTCTCAGCCTCGCCCCTTAATGATAGATTGCCTCGGACCCTAAAGAGGTCCTGGCCCTCCATCGTCGAACTACCAATCACAGTAGTTCCGGGCCCGATCATCAATGAGTAACTGGGATCAATGGTCACCTGATCTTCTATTATGTATGGGCTATTTTCGGCCGACCAGATTGCGTTGCCGCTTACAGAGTCAGCAGTAATGATCGTCTGAGCATGAACCAGACGAACGAAACTTAAGAGGTAGATCAAACTGCCGGCACAAAGAAAAAGTAGGTATTTGATTTTTCTCATATGTAGCTTGGTTACTGATAATAACCAAAGCCTATCAGAGAGAGATAAAATCCGTATCAAATAGTGA
>JBAYFW010000040.1:0-9171 GCA_041667005.1 Minisyncoccota bacterium
ATGATTCTTTCAGGCATAGAGATTTAAATAAAGATTTTCCTTAGGCGGATAAGGCGCGGCCTGGGCAGATTTGATGCTGGCCAAGACTTTCTCCCGAGCTTCAGTCTCGATCCGAGCCAAAGATTTTTCGCTAGCGCCTCGTTCCAACAAAGACTGGCGAAGTTTTTTCAGGGAATCTTTGGCCGAGCGATTTTCCAAAGTATCTTCTTCTCGATAATTCTCGTCAAAGATCGGAGCGCTGTGGGCCATGTGGCGGTATGTCAAACATTCAAGAACAGCCGGACCCTGGCCGGACTTGATTTTGTCCACCAGTTTTTTGGCTTTCTGATAAACATCGGCATAGTCATTGCCGTCAGCCTTCTCGTACATAACATCCAAACCGGTTGCCACTTTTTCCGTACTGTGATTCTTGCCTCGGCGTTCATGCAAGCGAGTATTGACTGAGTGCAGATTATTCTCGATAACCAAAAGAAACGGCAACCGCAAAAGCGCCGCTAAGTTCAAAGTTTCATAGACAACACCCTCTTCCGAAGCACCGTCGCCGATGAAGCCCACCGTAATCCCCTTCTTCTTCTCGTACTTTTGTTCAAAAGCTGAACCGGACGCAATCGGCGTAATACTCCCCAAAATCGGAGTCGAACCGACAAAATTAACTGATTTGTCAATCATGTGCATGGAACCGCCCATGCCATTAGCACAGCCGCCTTCTTTACCCAGAAGTTCTAGGATCATCCGATCCAAATTGCCACCTTTGGCCAGGTAATGTCCATGGGAACGATGGTTGCCGAGGACCCGGTCGTCCTTGTGAAGGGCATCGCAAACACCCACGGCCACCGCCTCCTCGCCAACATAGAAATGGACGAAGCTCATGATTTTCTCCTTCAAATACAAGGCAACCAGCTCCTCTTCGGCCGTTCGAATCAGTACCATCTTCTTATAGGCTTCCAGAGATTGGTTTTTCATATACAAATACAACCTTACATCACTATAAGTATGCGGCTGGCCTGCCCCTTTCGAACCAAGTCGATGGCCTCGTTAATGTCTTCCAACTTGAATCGATGGGTAATTATATTATCAATATTCAGAATTCCGGCTTTATGAAGTTTGACATACCGCGGAATGTCTTTGCTCGGCGAGAACTTACCACCCTGGGTAGCTTTGATCGTCTTACCTTCGCCGCCAAACATATGGTTGGCATTTTTAAGTTCAATATGCTCGCCCGGCTTGGGCTGGCCGACCATGATATAGCGTCCGCTGCCGCTCAACATCGGGATCGTTGCCTCCAAAGCTTGCTTGTTTCCGGAAGTGTCGATAATAACATCGACTTCTTTGATGCCGAACTTTTTCTGCAACTCCTCGGTTATATTCTGCTTGGCCGAGTTTATAAACAGATGAGCCCCGAGAGTTTCGGCCATTTCTTTCTTACTGTCGAAAACATCGACGGAAATAATGGGATGAGCGCTAGCCGAAGTGGCCGCCCGGACAAGGTTCAAGCCCAAGCCGCCGGCTCCGATAATCATGACGCTTTCGCCGAATTTGACATAGGCTTCGTCATTGATAGTGCCAAGAGCGGTTGAAAGTCCGCAACCCAAAAGAGCGCAAAGTTCGACCGGCGTCTCCTCTGGAACAGGAGTGATTCGGTTTTCGGAAACAATGGACCTTTCGCTGAAAGTCGTCACTTTGCCGCTCCGAATGGTCTTGCCGTTGAAAATATAGGTTGGGAAATCGGACTCGATACCGTCGCCTTTCCGCCAATGCATGATGACCTTGTCGCCGGGCTTGACCCTGGTCACTCCAACCCCGACTTTCTCGACAATTCCGCAGCCCTCATGACCGAGAAGGTGCGGCATAAATGGTGCATTACCTTTGTGACCGCCGATTTCGAGAAGTTGAGCGCCGCAAATGCCGCTAGCCAGAACCTTGACCAAGACTTGCCCGAAGGACAAATCTGTCAGCGTTACCTCGGCTAGAGTGAGAGGTAGATTGATCGCTTCGATAACGGCTGCCCTCATCTTGAGGGCTGTCTCCGGTTTTAACACCTTCTTCGGTTGCGATTTGGACTTAGATTTTGAGGGCTTTTTAGCTTTCTTTTTCATTGGGCCATTCTAGCATAGTCTAAAATAAATGGTATACTAGGGCTCAATGTCTAGCATATTGCTCTACCACCACCTCGGCCTCGGCGACCATGTCATGTGCCACGGGATCGTCCGGGAGTATTGCAAGAAATACGAGCGAGTCGGTTTATTCTCCAAGCCGCACAATTACGCTTCAGTGGCCTTCATGTACAGGGACCTGTCCAATATCACTATCATCAAAGGCCAGGAGTCCGATGTCGCTGATTTCATCAAACAGAACCAATCAAAACCGGCCAGTGAGAGATACGACGAAATAAAAACGATCGGATTTGAAAAACTGAACCGAACCACCGGCATTCCCTTGGAGTGGCAATTCTATGAAATAGCCGGCGTTCCCTTTCAAAAAAAATGGGATTCCTTCTTCATTAAGCGGGACTTGATAAAAGAACAGGCGCTTTTTCATGAAATCGCCCCCGCGGGAGATTACGCCTTTCTCCACGAGGACGCCTCAAGAAACTACTCCATCAAACGGAACCTAATTGGAAAAGATCTGAAAATTTTCACACCCGAGCCGAAATTCACGGACAACTTCATTGATTATTGTACGATTATCGAAAGGGCCAAAGAGATCCATGTTATTGACTCTTCTTTTATGTTCCTTATCGACTGCCTCCCCTACGATAATCCAAACCAAAAGCTCTACATTCACCGATATTCCCGGGAAAATGGCGAGTGGCAACTTCCCATTCTCAAGAAAGACTGGATTATCCTGGTCAATCAACCGACCAAGCTTGATCCTATAAAATTCTTCCTGGAAGACCTGCCCAACATTGCGGTTTCAGCCCCTCTCAAAACCTTTTTGAAGCGAGGAGTCCGGAAAATCTTCCGAACGGCCGGCTGGCCAATGGGCCGCCCCAAGCAGGCGCCATTGAATTCCTTGATTATGAGATATGTCTTCGGAAAGACCTTTGCTGTCATTCATACCAATGACGGAGATGACCGCGATCATCTTTCTTTCGCCAACCGAGTCGGTCCGCGGGAGACCTCGATTGTCAATCTGGCGGCTGGACAAAAAACCCGGCCGTCTCAGGTAACAATCTGGCATGGATTGCCAACGGACGAACCTGTCACCTCGGACTTTCTGAAGCGTCTCCATTCAATGACAACGGAGATCCTCATTCTCAATTGTCCGGCCACCTTGAAAAAAACTGTAAGGAAAGACAGCCCTTACAGGCCGACTAACATCCAAGCCTTGCTCATCCGATCAGGATTCGAGATAAGAGAGAAACATCTTTTCCCCAAAGAAGCCTGCTTCGTCTGCCGAGCGGTGCCTCTAGTTTAATTTCATGAAATTTTCAATCGTAACACCCGTCTATAACGGAGAGAAATATATCGCCGAGACGATAGAAAGTGTTCTTTCGCAAGCGGGCGACTTTGAGATTGAATACATAGTCGCCGACGGCGGCTCGAGTGACGGGACGGTCGAAATTTTGAAATCGTATGAAGATCGTCTGAAGAATAGACGATGTCCCGTCAATTGCAAAAGAATTGACTTCAAGTATTTTTCCAATAAAGACCGGGGAATGTACGACGCGATTCAAAAGGGATTCGCGAATAGCACCGGAGAGATCATGGCCTACCTCAACGCCGATGATATATATCGGCCGGGAGCCTTCAAGACGGTGGCTTCAATACTGGAAACCTTTCCGGAAGTAGAATGGCTGAAGGGCCGACACGCGCGCATTCAAGAGAATGGCACGCTCATTTCAGAAGGACCGTGCTTCTTATACGATCAAGAGTGGCTACGGAAAGGGATTTACGGACATTACGCCTACTTCGTCCAGCAAGAAACCGTTTTCTGGAAACGGACTCTTTGGCAAAAAGCGCATCCGCCAATCCCCTCTTTTAAGCTGGCCGGCGATTACCTGCTCTGGAAAACTTTTGCCGGATACGCGCCCTTATGGTCCTTCAACAAGACGGCGGCAGCCTTTCGGATAAGGAAAGGCCAACTGAGCAGCGAAATGGAGCCTTACCGGCAAGAACAACGTATGATCGAGCCGGCCCATCCCGTTCTAGGAAGAAGAATTATGCTTTTTTTCGCGATTCAGCGTTTTTTGAATTTGAACCCTCGCGGTTTTGTCATGTCGACCTTATCAATAATCTTCTTTCCCCTTCAAAAACCCTTATGGTATATTGATTTTGATCAGGAAAATCACCCGCTGAAGAAAAAGACCAGGTTGTATATCGCCTAGTTTGGCCTTCTCAAGCAAATGTATAAACAATTGAAAGAAAAATTGAAGAAAATACCCGGGCTCGGGACATTCCTGGTGAAAACCAGACGGTTTAGTCGGGAAGCAGGCGACGCTCTAATAAACATCGTCTATTACGCCAAGGCCAATTTGGGCCGACAAGACAAGCTCTTGATAAACGATGAAACTCATCAATATCTGGCGGTCCGCGGTTTATTTTCGCTTTTTCGCGAAACTTTGGATATCATCGCCGCCAACGGACGGAAAGATATTGAGATTGATTACCGCCACACCCTCTACAACGAAAGCGCCAATCAGAATATGTGGGAGTATTATTTTTATCCCGTCAACAACGAAATAAAAAGGAAATACATGTACTATGCCGCCAAGCGGCCCTATAAAGATGTTTTTTCCTGCGACAAGCCGAGGCAGTTGGCTCTTTTTAATAAAATCATTCGAGATCGCATCAAGATCAAGGAAACCCTGACGGACAAAGCCGACTTTTTTTGGAACAAATATCTGAAAGGTACGAAGGTTATCGGCATCCATTACCGCGGCACCGACATCCACGTCACGATCGATGTTTATAAAGATATCCTAAAGCAACCGGTCATTGCTGAGATCTTTTCAGAAGTTGACAGACTTTTACTTAGCGGCTATGAGGCGATATATCTGGCCACGGACGAAGAGAAGACTTTGAGAAGTTTCAAGGAAAGATATGGTCATAAGTTGATCTCTTATGAAACCGAAAGAAGTTCGGACGGAAAAGCTTTACACTTCGTAACCAAAAAGAAAAGGCAACAGGGGGAAGATGTCATCATCGAGGTCTTGATCCTTTCGAAATGCCATTTCTTTCTCTATGGTTGCTCTAATGTTGCCACGGTCGTCAAATACATGAATCCAGAAATCCCCTCCAGGAATATGAGCCTTATCAAACAGCCCTAGCCAGACCCTCCGGCCCGCGCCTTAATAACATGCAAAAAATCATTATCTTCAAACACGGCGGCGGCGAACTAGCCAACCAGCTCTGGAATTACATAAGCGTTTACGCTTGGAGTTTGGAAGAGAAGGCTCTTCTTTCCAATCCCTCTTTCTATGAGTACCATTCGCAGTTTACCCTGCTTCACAAAGAAGCCTGGCCGGTTAAAATTCTTGCTCGCTTCTTCGGCGACTATCGAGGCCGCAAACAGAACTTTTGGAAGAAGACTTGGAGAAATATGTATTCGATCTATACCAAACTGACTGAGATATTTAAGGGTGCCGCAATTATTTCCTCGGAAAATAGCACCAATCAGGTTACTTATTTGCCACCCACATCAAACAGAAGCGAACTCAAATCGTCGACCCTTAACTCTTCGAAGGTTTATATGTCCGGCTGGCTTTTCCGCAACCCAGTTGGATTGGAAAAGTATCGTAAAGAAATCTTGGAAAATTTCGCTCCCAAAGCGGTCATTGTAAATAGAATAGATTCCCTAGCGGCTGATCTTCGGAAAAAGTATTCCAAGGTTATCGGCATTCATATCCGCCAATGGGATTACAAAACCTGGAAAGGCGGAAAATACTGGATCGAACAGAAAAGAATCAGGGAAATCATTAACCAATATGCAAAGCTGAATAATCTCAGTCTGGCTTCAACAGTCTTCCTCATCATGTCGGACGGCTCAATTGAGACAGAATGTTTCAAGGGCTTGAATATTCATATATCGAAAGAAAACGCGGTCACTGACCTTTTCCTGCTTTCAAAAACAGATGTGGTAATCGGTTCAGACTCAAGCTTTGGTCACCTGGCTTCCTGGTTGGGAAATATTCCGCATATTGTTTTGAAGAATGAGGATATTGATTGGGAATATTATAAAGACAAAAAGAAGTACTTCCAAAATAAATATTGCACTATGGTGCATTTCTAAGGTAGGTGTTGAATATACAGTATAGGCAACCTCCTCACACCCTTTTGCGCCCCTGCGACTCTGCTTCTGATATGCCGGCATTTTCACAAAGGTCTCGCCCTATAGCTTTGGCTTGTTGGTAGACAGGAGTCACTCGACCTTTGGAAAATGCAACGGTATATCAGGCGCAGATTATTCTCGGGGCTTAAAAGGGTATGAGAAGGTTGCCTTTCTCTGTTTCAGATCATTATTCACAAATTAGTAAAATCAATAATTCTTTTTGCTCTTTCTTTCCAAGTATGACTCGAGACCTTCTGAAAAGCGGCTTCTGTTAATACAGAAAGACCAGATCTTCCTCCGGCGTCTTGAATAGCCTTAGCCAGAATTTCCGGTTGATCAGCTTCCACCAGAATAGCGCTCTTCTCATCCACGATCTCTCGAATAGACGGGATGTCCGAAGCGATAATGATCCGCTTACTGGCCATATATTCGAAAAGCTTCATGGGCGAAGTGTAGTAAGCCGAAATAGCTTCCTTGGCGGTATTGGGCAAGACAAGAAAATCAGAAGCCTTTTGCCAAATTGGAATTTCCTGATGCGGCCGAAAGCCGATAATTTTTATATCGGGTAGACTGCCATATTTTTCTTTGAAACCAACCACATCTTTCTCAGTACCGCCTACAAAGACAACTAGAAAACCATTACTTAAATGCTTAGCGGCTTCGGCTAAGATATGAGCGCCTTTCCAGCCAAATAGGTGGCCGGTATAAACGGCAATTTTCTTATCTTGAGGTAAATTTAATTTGTCACGAGCCTCTTCCTTGGAAATAGGAAGATCAAATTCAGTAAGATCGACGGCATTGGGTTCATAAATGATTTTGGCTGAACATTTGGGAAAAACTTTGTGGAATTGCTCGACTTTCCAGCGATTGTGGATCAGGATCCATTTGAAGCGCTTGAGGAAAAGACTGAATATGCCGAGCTTGCTCTCGGGGAAATCGTGCATCTCGTAAAAGATTGAGCGGGTCAGAAATGAGGCAAAATAAAGTGGCAGAGATTCATTGGAATAGACGATATCCTCTTCTTTTAATCGTTGCCTTTTCAGATATGAATAACTGGCCCGGGAAAAAGCCAGGAAGTTCAAACCAAAAGCGATCTTGTCGGGAATAGGCCAACTGAAGAAATCAGTGATGGGCAATTCAACAATATTAAAATTCTTTTCTAGAGAATAGTATTCAAAAGCGCTTTGGGGGCTAACTCCCCTTCTCCTTGGCACCAAAATACTAACTTTCAAGCCCGCTTTGGCGAATGTTTCGGCGCTCTTGCCCGCAAACAAAGAAGCGGCTTTCTCGCTAGGAAAGCGGCCATGGAAGAGGAGAAAAAGGCGTCTCATGAGGATATTGTAGCAGATGCGGGTTGTACTATAAACGCCCCTACGGCTCCTCATATTTAATTTCATCAATGAGAACTTGCTCTAAGCTCAATCAGTTTCCGGCAATCAAAAAGCCCCCGCCAGGCTACGAGCCACAGCTTCCGGATGGAATCTTCCTTGGAGGGAAGTTAGAGGAGAACGATTGTTATCGTCCTATTCTATCCAGTTGTCGTGACGCATAGCCTGTCGGGGGCTTACTCTATGAGGCCATGATCAACGGGATCGTGGACTCAATGAAGTGGTGAACAGCCGCATCTGTTCACCTTCAATAAAAGAACTATTTCGTACTTAGCGGAGTACTAGCCTGTTTTATGTACAAAACAGGAAAAATTGTTTTAGTTTTAGCGCTGCTCGGTTTCCCGTTCCCTTCGGGCAAGCTCACGCCCTAGAGAATTCCTTCTCTTGTAGTCCCACTTGGGACCACCGGAACAACCCTGTCCGAGTGTCGAGAGGAGAAGCCGAAGCTCTTTTACTCTCGATTTCCCGACAACGACGAAATCATCGGGACCGTAATTGCCCGGAGGAACGCTTACCTCGAGGGCAACCTTCCAGTTCTGGGAAAAGACAACCCCGTCTCCCTTCTTATCGAACACCAAACCCCCGCGCTGATTCAGCCCCATTTCCATTAGGCAGACCAGGTCCCACCTGACTGTCGACTGACAATTGCTATCGCGAGGATTCATCCGGTTCAAATCCCGGATGTACAGCTTTCCTGTGGCATTTGCCTGGGCGACAATTGCCCGGGCCTGTTTGTGGTTAATTCTCGATCCACAAACCTCGACCAAACTTGTAATACGCATATTCTCTTCCTGGTGTTTTTTCACACCCTATACTTTTAAGCCTTTTTATAGTCGTTTGGCTTAACGACTCTTTTACTCTATTTGCCCCCTGCACCAGATTTCGTGCAGTAAACCGGTAAAACCAAACAGTGGTATTACTGGATAGCGCCTAGACGCACTTTCGAGGCAGATTCTAACTCTGTGAGACCACGATCCTTGTGGATGCTTGGCCTCAATTGAGTCCGGCATCGTTTTGAGGCGATGCCGGCAATGTGAAGAGTCGTCCGCAAACGACTCCCTATTCGAACAAAAGAACAAACACCTTGCGGGGTGAGGTGTTTTGTCAAACGTCTAAAATGTTAGGGCATCAGAGCCTCAGTTTACCCCAATCGACATCCTTGCTGCCGATTGAAGTGCCGAAGTCCTGTGTCTCTGGCCGAGAAGCCTGATAATTGCCGAGGCGTCCGGTTTTTTCGGGAACGGAAGCTCGCCGGCGCAGGCTGGCCTTTGAAGGCTGTCCTATTGAGGAGGAGTCGGTCACCTCAGTTCGAAGAGGAACCTTGCGTGCCCTTATCGCCTCGGCCATTTGTTGGGCTCGCCAGATTTTCCGTAGAAGGTCTCTTGCCTCCTCATGGAGCCCGTAACTTCCGCGGTCCATCTGTTTCCAGTTCGTCCGGACCGTCGCGATGTCCGCAACCCGCTTTTTCTCGAAGGCGACCTCGGCCAGCCTTTTTTCTTCAGCTGCCTGAGCC
>JBAYFW010000041.1:0-9068 GCA_041667005.1 Minisyncoccota bacterium
ACCCATGCCACTTTTTTTGAAATGCTAGGCAATTGGTCACTGGGAGACTACTTCAAAAAAGAGGCCATAGAGTGGAGTTATGAATTTTTAACTTCCAAAGAAGAGGGACTTGGTCTTGATCCCAGCCGGCTTTATGTCACCGTCTTCGCCGGAGATGAAGTCGCGCCACGCGATGATGAAGCCGTGGCTATTTGGAAAGAAATTTTTCAGAAAAATAACGTGAAGGGCGGGGAAGGTGACACCTCGAAAGGCGAGGCAGGCCGCATCTTCTATATGCCGGCGAAGAACAACTGGTGGCAAGCCGGAGACAACGGTCCTTGCGGCCCAGACAGCGAAATGTTTTATGATATTCCGCATGTGTTCAAAGGTAAAGCCATTACTCATGAGCAGTATATTCAGGCCGACGAAGTCAAAGATGTTGTCGAAGTCTGGAACGATGTCTTCATGCAGTACGAAAAGAAAGACGGTAAAATCATTGGTAAATTACCTAAGCCCTCTATTGATACCGGAGCCGGTCTGGAAAGATTGACTATGACTTTGCAGGGAGTTGATAATATTTATGATACAGATCTCTTTAGACCCGTTCTCGAAGTTACACAAAAATTAGCTCCGACATTGAAGGCTCAGAGAATTTTGGCTGATCATATGCGCTCGGCCTCTTTTCTCATAAGCGATGGTGTTACCCCTTCCAATACCGATCGCGGTTACATTTTGCGCCGACTCATTAGACGGGCCGCAGCCGGAAGCATTGCACATAATCAAAAAATCGGTTTTGATCTTTCTCTCATTCCGGAAATTGTTAAAACCATAAGTCAGATTTATGAATTCATCTATCCGGTTATCGAAGAAAAGTCAGGCTTAATTGCCACAACGATAAGCCAGGAAATTGAGAAATTTCAAAAGGCCCTGTCCGATGGTTTGCCTAATCTTGAGAAAGCGACCAAAGAGAAAACTATTTCTGGCGTCGAGGCATTCAAGTTGTTCTCTTCTTACGGTTTGCCGATCGATCTTATTGTTGATCTCTCTAAAGAAAAGGGTGTAACTGTTGATCTTAAGGGCTTTGAAGAGGAATTCAAGAAGCACCAAGAACTCTCACGTTCCGGCGCCGAGCAAAAGTTCAAAGGCGGACTGGCCGATGCCAATGATCCTATGGTCGTCCGCTATCATACCGCCACCCATCTTCTCCATCAGGCTTTGCATGAAGTCCTGGGTGAGGGAGTCGGTCAAAAAGGTTCTAATATTACGCCAGAGAGATTACGATTCGACTTTTCTTACAATACCAAAATGACTGATGAGCAGAAAAAGAAAGTCGAAGAGATAGTTAACGCGAAAATCAAGGAGGCTTTGCCCGTCAATAAAGTAGTCATGCCTTTGGCGGAAGCGGAAAAGACTGGAGCGCGGCATTTCTTCGGGGAAAAATACGGTAATGAGGTTTCTATTTACTTTGTGGGTGACAATCTGGAAACGGCCTTCTCAAAAGAATTCTGCGGCGGTCCGCACGTAGCAAATACGAAAGAATTGGCGGGACCGGAAGGGAAGTGGCAATTTAAAATTTCTAAAGAAGAGGCGGTGGCGCAGGGGGTGAGAAGGATTAAAGCAACGCTTGGGTAAGCAAATCTGTAATGAGAAATACGGATATTCCTCACATCCATGTTATTCAAACACAAAACCCGCTCTCGCGGGCTTTGTTATCTACGAATTCTCCAACCCCACCCGTCAATGACATAAGTATATTCCATCAGAAATAATTGTCAACAGCTTTGTGGACCCGGCGGGAGTCGAACCCGCAAACCCCACTTGACGGGTGGGACCGGAGACCGCTCCTCGGGCCCACGAACAGATTTCTCTGTTCAATAGCGATTATACTCGGAGGGGATAAAATCCTTATCAAATAGTGATAAAATCCGGATAAAATTTGCGAATTTCATTCTGCACGAGATTCAACAATATATATTCGTGATATAATAGTCACAAATGTCACTTGCTCACAAAAAACCCGAGGTTTGCCTTATCCTAGATGTTCAAAGCACCCTCGTTCGCGGCATCATTGTGCTTCTTGAAGAAAAAGAGCCGAAAGTAATCTTTTCGACTGAGACTGGCGCCAATATCGATCCTGAGCAAAACAGCACTGATTTGGCCAAGAATATAATAAAGGCCGTCAAAGAAACGGTCAAAGTTTGTCTGGAGAATTTCCGGGCTAAGCTGGCCGGGCCGGAAAAGGAACTGCTTCCTCACAAAATTGCGAGTGTCCATTACGCACTCTCGACTCCCTGGATAGTCTCTCAAGCCGAGATTATCTCCGCGTCCTTTGAGAAAGAAACGACTATTACGAAAAAACACGTCTTAGCGATGATCGATAAGGAACGCTCCAAAGCTGTACCCTCCAACTCGGCCCCACTCCAGATCATCGAACAAAAGATTTTCGATGTCAGACTAAACGGCTATTCGGTCACCGATTGGCAAGACAAGAACGCCAAGAATCTCGAAGTTGCTTTTGCTGTTTCGATCGCCGGCACCAGCATGGTTCAATATTTGCTCGACGAATGCAGGCCGGTAGCCTCGTCCGGACACATTCATTTCCACTCCGCTCTTCTTCTCAAACTGATCGGTGTCGAGAAAGCCCTGAATCTGGGAGAGAATTTTAACTTGATCTACGTCCATGGAGAAATGACCGACTTGGCCGTCATCGAGCGACACTCTTGCATTTTCTTCGGCTCACTGCCGATCGGCAGTATAACCTTGGGCCGAATGGTTGCCGAATCAGCCAAGTGCGATCGCCAGGCCGCTGACTCGCTTATTTCTCTTTACTTCAGCAACCAACTAGACAAAAGCAGCGGCAAAGATCAATCCGCGGCTGTCAAAGAATCGATAGCGAAATGGGGCGAGGGAGTAAGCAAGCTCATTGCCGACTCCAAAGTCCCTTTAGCCTCTTCCAACGCTATCGTCTTGTCGGCCGGTCATTTGAATGATTTCTTTGGCCAGGCTGTCGCGACCGTCTATCCAAAGTCTAAAATCTCTTTTGTTCCAGCCGAAGATTTCCTGCCGACCGCTATTCACTCTTTAAATTTAAGCGAGTAGTGTTATAATCAATCCATACATGCCTAGACGAGTTCAGGACATAATTCCCGGCGAGAAGCGGGCTTTACGAGAAAGCCGCAGCCATCGCGCCGAGCCGGAGGACAAGCTTCTGTCTACCAAAAGGACCTCGGCCAAAGCCCCGACTATCAAGATCCGCCGATCGGTAGCCGATCTCAGCAACGTCGAACCTTTACCAAAGAAAAGCCCGCCACCAGAGGTTATCAAAGATGAGGAACCAGAGGAGATTAGCATAAACCGAGTAAGTACCCCGGTCTTACGAATGCCCATAACTCCACCTTTGCCGCCACGGCGGCCCAGGCAAAACGGCAAACTCAAATGGTTAGCTGTTACGCTTGTTGTACTGGCCGGTATAGCTCTGGCCGGTTATTTCGCTTCGGCCCACTACGCCAGGGCAACTTTCACTATTGTGCCCAAAGTCGTACCGGCAACAGTTAATGGCACCTATATCGCCAGATCCGCCACCGCCACATCGAGCCAAGGACTCGGCCTATCTTATGAGGTCCTGACCCTCAAGGCCGTCGCTTCGACAACGGTCGCAGCATCAAGCGGGCCTCAAACCAGTACCAAATCAGCCGGCAAAGTCACTCTTTACAATGCTTGGAGCGCTCAACCCATCAGGCTTATTGCCGGAACTAGGCTAAGCAGCGGCAACGATCTAATCTACAAATTGACAAGTTCCGTAGTTATTCCCGGTTATACCAAACCCAAAGATGTCATCATTCCCGGCGCCTTGAGTGCCTCTATCGTCGCCGATAAGCCTGGTCAAGAATATAATTTGGCCAAGTCTTCCGAAAATAGCTTATTCAAGATCGTAGCTTACAAAGGGTCACCAAAATATGACAATGTCAACGCTAAAGCCTTAACCGATATCGCCGGCGGTTTTCTTGGCACTAAAATAGTCATAAGTCCGAGCGCCCTGGCTTCTTCGACGGCTGGTCTCAAGACAGCCGAAACTGCTTTGCTTTTCAACCAAGCCAAATCATCCATTTCTAACGATCAGATGATCTTTCATTCGGGTTACGTAAGTCAGGCCGGTTTGCCGCAGATCAGCGAAAGTAAGAATGGCAAAGCTACCGTTTCCTCCGAGATCACTCTTTATGTTTTCGTCTTCAAGAAGAACGATCTTATCCAAGCCTTAGCCGGCAGCCGCTCCACTGACATATTCGGAGCTTTTGGATTCAAATCACCCGGCCTGGAAACAATCCAGTTCGGTATAGCCAATCTCAAAGATTTCTCCTTAGCCAAAAAAAGTTCACTTATCATCAATGCCAAAGGCAATCTCAAGTTGATCGGGCTTGTACCGGTTGCTGAAATCAAGAAAAAACTGGCCGGCCGGAGTCTGGCTCAAACCCAAGAAGTCTTCAAGTCCTTTAGCCCAGTTATCGAATCAGGAACAGGGGAATTAGCTCCGCCGTGGGCCAAAGTTCCAACGGATTTGAGCCGTATCATAATCAATGTTAAGGAAGAATAGCTTTAAACTTGACTTTAAAGCCTTGTTTCTGCTAGTATCTAGCACACGGCATTTTACCAATGGATACCAATCCTAAACAGAAAAATACGGCAGTTGGCCGGATAACTGAGGCCTTGCCGGACACACTGTTTCGAGTTGAAATAGAGGGTACTGGCGAGAATATCCTAGCCTATTTGGCCGGGAAAATGCGTATGAACCGAATCAGAGTCTTAGTCGGCGATCGGGTCGAACTAGAACTGGATTCATACGGAGGACGCGCCCGGGTGACGCGCCGTTTGTAATTTTATGAAAGTCAAAGCCGCCGTCAAGAAAATATGTCCCAAATGTACCGTCGTCCGCCGAGGGGGATATGTTTATGTGACTTGCAAAGGCAATCCGCGGCATAAACAGAGACAAGGGTAGAAAAGAAGTAATTAGCAATTGGAGACTAGAAATTAGAAAGAAGAAAGTTTCAAATCTCAAATTACTAATTTCAAATATCAAATATCTAAATTCACATGCGTATCCTAGGCATAACTTTACCTGAAAACAAAAGACTCGAATTCGCCTTGACGGCGATTTACGGCGTCGGCCGAGCGCGGGCCAAGCATGTTCTCCTCAAAGCCAAAGTTGACGGAGCGGTGAAGCCAAAAGATTTGACCGTCGAACAGGAGAATGTTATCCGCAAACTGATCGAATCTTTTAAGATCGAAGGTGATCTCAAGCGGGAAGTTGCCGGTAATATCAAACGTTTGAAGGATATCAAGGCTTATCGCGGTCTTCGTCATTCTAGACACTTGCCATCCCGAGGCCAGAGAACAAAGACCAATTCCCGAACTGTCCGCGGCAACGTCAGAAAGACAATGGGTTCGGGTAAGAGGAAGGAAGAGAAGAAGTAGACAAATATAAAACAAAAACATGGGTAAAAAAAGATTAGTTACAACTGGAACACAATCAGCCGACGGCAGCGCCAAGCCGGTGGCCGTTTCGGCCAAAAAGCGCGTTGATTCAGGTATTTTGCATGTCCAGTCGACCTACAATAACACCAAACTCATGCTGACCGACAAATCCGGCAATGCTCTCATGTGGGGTTCGAGCGGTGGAGCCGGTTTCCGTGGCGCCAAGAAGGGTACACCATTCGCCGCTGCCAAAGTCGGTGAAACCTTAGCCTTGAAAGCTCAAGCTTTAGGTTTGAAGGAAGTTGACGTGGTCGTCAAAGGCGTCGGCTCCGGCCGCGAATCAGCTATCCGTGGCTTTATCAGCAAAGGTATCGCTCTTTCTTCGATCAAGGATGCCACGCCGGTACCCTTCAACGGCCCTCAACCAAAGAAGCCTAGGCGTGTTTAATACATTTTTAATTTTGATTTTTAAGATTTAATTTTATGAAGATCGGACCACGATACAAGAAAGCCAGATATTTGGGAGCGCCTGTCTTCAAGAAGACGCAGACGCAGAAATTTGCTTTGCGTTCGGAAAGCAAAGCCAAAACAACCCATCGCCGCGGAGCCAAGAGTGAATACGGCAAACAGATGCTCGAAAAGCAGAAGGCCCGTTTTAGCTATGGCGTTTCGAGCGGCCAATTCACCAAATACGTCAAACAAGCTCTCCAGAGCCAAGGCGATAACTCCAAGAACCTGGTTTCGATCCTCGAAGGCCGCCTCGACAATACGATGGTTCGGGCAGGCTTCGCCCCCAGCCAATCAGCTGGCCGCCAGATGGTTTCTCATGGTCACATCACGGTTAATGGAACCAAATTGACTGTTCCTTCGTATCAGGTCCGGGTCGGAGACTTGATTAAAGTCAGGGAGGGAAGCGCCGGGAAGAAAATCTTCAGCAATTTGGACGAAAGTCTCAAAGCCACCAAGATTCCGGCTTGGCTTGGCATAGACGAGAAGACCAAGGAAATCAAAATCCTAGCTACACCATCGGCCGAGACCAGCGAACTTCTTTTTGACGTCAAAGCTGTCTTGGAATTTTACACTCGTTAATAACTGGACAATAATCATTTTTAGTGTACAATTAAGTATCTATTTTAACTATAACTACTATGACCCACGACGTCGTCCTTCCATCAAAGCCCCGAGCAGTCCGCGAGGATAAGAACAGCGGAACTTACGAGATTGACGGCCTTTATCCGGGCTACGGCCACACTCTCGGCAATTCCTTGCGCCGGATCATTTTATCATCCCTACCTGGCGCAGCCGTAACCAAGGTCAAGATTGCCGGAGCCGACCATGAGTTCTCGACAATAAACGGTGTCAAGGAAGACGTTATCACTATTCTCTTGGCCCTGAAAAAGCTCCGCATTCGCCTCGATACCGATGAACCACAGGTCTTAACTCTCAAAGTTAAGGGGGTTAAAGAGATTTCGGCCAAAGATATCCAGGTTCCCGGCCAAGCTGAGATCCTGAATCCTGATCTCCACATTGCTTCTCTCACCGACAAATCTGCCGAACTCGATATCGAGATCACGGCCGAGAAAGGTTTGGGCTATGTTTCCAAGGAGATCATTCAGAAGGAAAGAGTTGAGATTGGCGCTATTACTCTTGATGCCGCTTTCACCCCGATCCGCAAAGCCAATTACGAAGTTGAAAACATGCGCGTCGGCGACCGAACTGATTTCAATCGCTTGAGAATCATGATCGAGACCGACGGTACTCTGACTCCCCGTGAAGCTCTCGAGCAATCCATTGTTCTCATGATCAGCCAACTCAAAGCCGTGGTCGGCTTCAAGGAAGACGAACCGGTGATGGAAGCTTCTCTCAAGACCGAGTCTGGTCTAGATGAAGCCGGCTCCTCCGGTGAGAAAGAGCCTAGCGATACCGAGCTTTTGAAGACTCGTATCGATTCGCTCGGCCTCTCCCAGAGAACAGTCAAAGCTCTCTCCGGCGGTAATATCCGCACCTTGGGTGGCTTGGCCAGGAAGAAGGAGTCGGACATCATGGATGTCGACGGCCTCGGCGCCAAAGGCATGCAGGAGATCAAGAAGCTCCTGGCCCAATATAATATTACTTTGAAGCAATAAGTAAAAATTCAAAAGTCAAAATGCAAAAGTTAAATTCAAAAGTAAAAAATAAGTCACATAGAAACCGGATGCTTTCCTGCGATTCACTTTTGACTTTTGCCTTTTAACTTTTAACTTACCAACATGCGACATCATTCCAACAACCGCAAATTCGGCCGAGAAAAGACCCAGAGACATGCTCTCATGCGCTCTTTAGCCTGCAACCTTATCCGCGACTCTAAGATTGAGACAACGACCGCCAAAGCCAAGGAACTCCGGCCTTTCGTTGAGAAGTTGGTTACCAAGGCCAAGAATGATACTTTGGCTTCTCGCCGCCTAGTTATTTCCAAAATCCACAATCCCAGCTTGACCAAGCTCCTTTTTGGCGAGATCGCTTCCAAATACAAGACCAGAGAAGGTGGTTATACGAGAATTACCAGATTGGCCAACCGCGACCTCGACGGCAGCCCGATGTCGATGATCGAATTCGTTTAATCCATTACCATGATTTACACCATTGACGCACAAGGAAAGAAGATCGGCCGAGTAGCCAGCGTTGCCGCCGCCCATCTTATGGGCAAAGATTCCGTGACTTTTGCCAAAAATAAGGTCGCCGAAGATACGGTCGAGATCGTCAATGTCAGCCGAGCCGATATTTCAGCCAAGAAGAAAGAGGGAACAACTTATGTCACTTTCACCGGCTTCCGGGGTGGCCTCAATTCCGAATCTCTCGGCCACTTCATCGCCCGCCGCGGCACGACCGAAGTGATCAAGCGGGCCGTTTATCGGATGCTGCCGGATAATAAGCTTCGAGACCTTAGGATGAAGAAATTGATTATTAAAGAATAAAGAAATTGGAGATTAGTAATTAGAAATTAGAAAAATCAATAAAACTCCTCTAATATCCAATTACTAATCTCAAATCTCTAACACCCATGACACCAACCAAATCTACCACTAAATACTTCGAGGCCGTCGGCCGCCGCAAGACCGCCATTGCTCGCGTCCGCCTTTTCCCTGGTGCCAAAGCCGGCTATGAAGTTAATGGTAAGGCACTTGAGGCCTATTTCCCGGTTAGGGAAATGCAATCTGCCGCTCTTGAAGGAATCACCAAAGGCAAAGCGGCTGAAAAATTCCATGTTACTGCAAGAATTGTCGGTGGTGGTATCAGCGCTCAAGCCGAAGCTCTCCGCCACGGCATTGCTCGCGCCCTCCTTGTCTATGACAAAGAGCTTCGCACCGGCCTGAAGAAACTCGGCCTCTTGAAGCGAGACCCCCGCGCCAAGGAACGACGCAAGTTCGGTTTGAAGAAAGCTCGCAAGTCTCCTCAGTGGTCGAAGCGCTAGCGAAGACTGTTAGTTTGCTTGAATAGTTTAAACGCTTATTTTCCTTATATCGTTTACGATTCTTAAAACAATCCCCCCCAAGGGGATTGTTTTATTTTTTGGCTTCGGGTGATAGAATCGTAGGGTAATGAAGACTATTGTTACGGCTAGAAATAATAAAGGTTTCACT
>JBAYFW010000042.1:0-9019 GCA_041667005.1 Minisyncoccota bacterium
ATTATCAGGTTTATCATATGCGATAGTGGGATAGAATGAAAGGTAAAGGTCAGATGCAAATATTCTAAATGCGTCCGAAACGCCAATCGATTGGTCATTATTACCGGCGTCGATATTTACATAAAATTCACCGATAAGTTCAGCTTCTTTTCCATTCGAATCGTATGTTATTTTTAAAGAAGGAGGCATTTTATCATCTACAACAGAAACTGAGAACGGGGCTATTACTCGTAGAGTAAAATCAGCACTCGCACTGACAATCGAATTGCTTATGACGATTTTATATTTTCCGCTTGTTATTGGAAGGAACTTACAACCGTTTGTATCACATGTGAGCAATGTGCTAGGAATAGTGTATATTAAGGTATTAGGATCTCCTCCGGGATATATGTTTTGACTACAGCTTTGATTACCGTTCTTGTCCACTATGCAGCCAGAAGTATACGGACCAAAGCCGGCACCGTGAATTACAACCCTTGTATCAATTGAACCTTGAGAAGGCTCGATGCTGGTTATTTTAAAGTCTGAAATTATATCTCTTTTGATTGAGTACGTTGAGGCTTGACCGCTTTGCGTATTAGTGACTTTTAGCACGATGTTATAGGATCCAATCGCCGCATTATTCGGCATAAAGTTTAGAAACTTGTAGGCCTTATTTCCGGGTTCAATGATATTCTCATACATGTTAGAGGGTTGCGATATCCAATCAGCCGGGAGAATTAAATCTGTTTGAAAAGTCGACTTGCCGCAAGAAAGATAGTCGTTATTCGTTATTGCGAAATTTATAATATTTTGATTAATAAGAGACACGCTGCTTATTTGTGGTTCCACATGAACGCATGACACTGGATCAACATCCACGTTAAAGCCGATTGAGGATCCATCGACTTTGGTTATAGGACCTATGGTAATACCACTACTTGGATCTTTAAAGATTGAATTCCCGTTCAAGTTACCTTTGTAAATTGAATCTCGCCATTCTTGCTTTGTGGACGCGGACATATTTAATAAATGCGTTGTTTGCGGCGATCCGCTGACAACCTTTGTTATTAATAGGCCATCATTTTTCCACTCTAGATCCTCACGATTGAGTGTCGAGTCGAAACCGAGGCCGCGTCTATTTTCAACAGTATAAACCGTTCTGTTTGACCCGGACATAACGATTTTGGCATAGTTATATCCGGTATCGGATTCGAGTGAAGAAAGAGTGTAATTACCCGATTTAGAAATCAGTAATCTTTGGTCATTTCCAATCCAGCCAAGAATATCTTTATAAAGTCCCTGATACTGTAAAGATACTGACCCAGGATATTGACCCATAATATCAAAAGGGTTGCCGTACTCTATATGTTCACAGTCGCCTCCAGAAACTTGGCCATGACAATCTAAGCCATTGGCATGGCTAAGCCCGAGACCGTGACCCATTTCATGAGAAAGTACCGCGTCTATATTCGTCCATTGAAAGGTTTGAGGACCGTATAGGTCAGGCTGATCATAGTTGTTAACACCCTCAACAAGCGCTGTAGAGACCTGATAGGTCTTTCCGTTCAAGACTAAAGGGCTTTTGCCAATGCCGGAACATCCGCCATATTTTGGTCCCGTCATGTAAACAACTCTATCGTAATTTTGAAGATCAATTCCATATTTTATAATTATTGAACCAAGCTCCTCATTAGTTAGACCCGCCGATCCTTCGCCATAGCAATCAGCCGTGTGTCCTAATGTATACCACCCGTAAACATCACCGCTAAAAGAAACTTTTCCATACGATTGTTCCTCCATAAATTTCTGGAATTGGCCTTTGAATATATAGTCGTGAATATAAGAGGGTGTAAATGGTTCGGGATCCGAATCCTTTTCCTTTAACAGTATTATCAAGGTCCTTTGATTTCCCACCGCATCTGGTGCCGGAGCGTCAGAAAGAACATCAAGGCCCGATCCAGTACTATCATTGTTGTCCAGCGCCATCAATCCCATCAATTTGTATCCATGAACCTTGACCTGGGCCCCGGAGCGCATATTTATGGGCTTGGTGGGGAAGATCTCAACCTCTTCACTAGCTTGATTCGAGCCGCCCAGACCAAAAAGACCCAATAATGAAAGGTTCTTCTTGGGCTGAACATCGATAAAATATCTCAGATGTGAATTTTCCGGATGGGCAAAATCGTCGACTTGGACTACTTTTAAATATGAGGTGGCTGTAGTTTCGACCTCAACGTCGCTTTGCAGGCTCGAAGGTAAAGCATTTCTCGTAGCCGTTGGAACGACTGATCGTAGAAAGACGGCCGGGTTTTTCTTGATGAGCTCCGTGAGCAAAAGTTTCCGCTGTTCAATCGTGGGTCCAAGCACAGAGACGAGCGCGTCACCTTTCAGGGAGCTCTTACCGGTTTTACTGTCGCCGACTGTCTTGATAATGGTATCCGTCAGAGATCGGATTGGGTCGGTCGCGGATCTGCTACTGTTTGCACCGGGGAGATTTTGAGCATTAACTCCCTGATGTATAAAACCAAAGAAAAGGAACGCGATCACCAACAAAGCAATTGTTCCTAGGTGTATTTTTTTCATTTGAATATTTGTTGAGGTCTGCGAGGTGAGGTTTCGCCTCGCGATTAGAATCTCAGTATCAGTACGCCAATTGCTCTAAGAATTGAAGCCGTCATATCGAAGTTTCCGTAATAAGCCGCCGGACTTCCAGACGCGGTCGGAGTAGGGCTGGGAGTCGGTGCGGAAGTTGGGATCGGGGTAGGTGTATTCGTCTGGTATGGGGTTGGAGTTGGAGAAAGAGTTGGAACGGGAGAGTAGTTTGGAGTTGGCGTGACTGTCGGTGTTGGTGAAAGTGTCGGGGTGACTGTCGGGTAAGGGGTGGGTGTCGGTGTGGAAGAATTTGAAGGACTTGGTGTAGGTGTCGGAGTATTCGTAGTAAACGGCGTCGGTGTAGGGGTGTTTGATTGGTACGGCGTTGGAGTTGGCGTAGTCGTCTGGCTTGGTGTGGGAATAGATGAATTAGTCGGCGTGGGAGATGTTGTCATTCTTGGGGTTGGAGTCGGTGTCTGGACGGCAGAAGAATTTCTTGACGCGCTTGAAGGACTAGGGCTTGGAGATGGAGTTGCTTGCCTCGAGCCTGTCGAGAGGGAGGGGGTTTGGACGGGGATGCCGACTAGGGAGGAAACTCGATTGACTAGGCCGGTATAAGTTTGTTTGGCGCCAGCGAATACTTTGGCTGCCAGGCCGCCACTATTTCCACCAGCTCTTTCGGAGACGGGATCAGCGATTGTAATGTCTATGTAGTTACTATCACCGGTTTTAGGGTCGGAAACCTGGACTCGGTATGTTCCGGCAGGAAGATTGGCCTTGAACCTAAGCGAAGTGCCGGTTGGGGATGTCGACCTGAATTGGTAAGTCGGTGTCACGCATAAGGGGTTGTCAATGTAACAGTCTTCGCTATATTGTTTTAGCATAATAGTGCTGGTTGTGGTGGCTGAAGCAAATCTGGTGCCGTAGAGGATAATGATGTCATCGGAGACGGTCGGGATAACAAGGGAAGAGTTGATGTAAGGTGAACGCTCGCCAATCACAACAACCGTGTTAGTCGTATTTGGTTCCGGGACGCCGATCCAGTTCGAATTACTATTATCCCCGAGCCTGATCTGGTTCAAAACGCCGCGGTAGACGCCGGCAAGCATCCTCTGTGGGGTGAAGACCGTTCGCACCGTAAAAGTGGACTTAGTACCGGCTGGAATCGTATAGTAATCTTTTTCGTCGCTGATCGTGCCGGAGCCCGGGTCATAATGCTGGATCCCGTCGTAGATGGCATATCCGGCCTTCGACAAAAGATATGAACTAAAGGCCCAGCTTTTGGAAATCTTTTGATCATGATTGCCTGCGGAGATCATCACCTTGAATGTGCTGACTAGTTCCGATTCACCGCCGGAAGGGTCGTAATTTAATAGGAGCGTCGGAGGTTCTAGCATGCTTGCCGCGGGGGCGATATGATTCGCAGAAGGACTAATCGTGAAGTATCCACTTTCCGTTCGGATATCACCAATCATATTGTCTTGTATCCGCAGATTGTATTGTCCCGGTTCAAGAGTGATTTGTTTCCAAGAACTATCGGGATTCTTCTCGTCGTACTCGTACTCGTATACCTTACCGATTGTCCAGGCGTACTCGTTATTTTCGTAGGTTGTCCACCATTTGGCAGGGTTTGACACATAGGTTTGAGACCCGTTGGTCGAATATATGAATATTTGGACAGGGCGATTTGGGCTACCGCTCCATGTGATTTTATATTCTTCTCCGGCTAGAAGGGCCTCGCCTCTTTTGGGGGCGACCATTTTCATCGGTTCGACCGAACCGAGATCCAAATTGTCGCTTTTGACATTTAGGATTTGCGGTAGCGTGTGGTTATTTGGTTGAAAGCTGTTTAATATAAAATAATACGAATCTTTCATGACTTGGTTGGAATCGATTGTGGCGTTCAATGAAAACCGGACGGTTGAGTTTGGCGGGATGACATAATATGGTCCGGCGAAATCCTCAACATTTCCGGACAATGGGTTCACATGGAAATCAATGTGGTTTACGGTATTTTCTTTTCCAACGAGACTGACCTCAAACGGTTTACCGTATTGTGATTTAAGCATTTGCAGGGCTAAGTCCGAGGTTCTCACCTCTATTATTGCTTTAACTTGTCCATTTTTTGCGCTTTCGACCGGTTTTCCTTCGCAGACATAGCCATCCGGACATTTGTCGGGAGGATTATTCCCTGGAATATAGGCAAGCGAAAGATCGCCGATGACCTCGACGGAAACGCCCGATAAAGCAGTCTTTGTTTTGTTGCAAGTCTTGGCAAAATCTTGGTTACGCGTCTGGTACTCTCTTTCCGAGGAGAATGGTAAAGTCAATTGTTGTGGTTGGTGGGGTTGCCGAAGTTCAGCCGCGAAAGCCGAAGAGTTGAAGTATGTGGCGTATTTGTAGAAGCGAAGTCGTAAGTATTCGATGAGCTTTTGCTTGTCCACATCCTTGCGCGGGAATTGATCGACCAAAGTCATCATTTGATCTAGGGAGACGCTTTTATTGAAGATTTCTTGGGCAATCCGATAGTATGCGACCTCATATGAAGCGCGGAGTTCGGCGGATAAGTTGTCTATGAGAGAAGTTAGATATGATCCCGGTGTTCCATCCGAAGCACAGTAGAATGAACTATCAAAACCGTGTGGAATTATTTTGGCCTTGCCCGTCGTGAGGTCGATACCCCAATCTTCATTATGAAGCGGGGCCATATCGCCAACATTCAAAAAGTCGCTAAGAAGCAGAAAACGAATGGTCGTGTCGGGATCAAAGGAGAGTGTTAATGGAGATTTGTTCGTGTTGTTTGTAAGCGTCGCCGAGATCAGTCTATCTATTGTTTTTATATCCCATAACCTATTGGACGACTCGTATTCGCCTGATTCATAAAGTTTTGAATTGAAATTGAATTGCTTGGTGAAGGGGATCTGGTCGTCCTGCTCCGTCAACCTCTGGACGATCATGTAGCGGAAAGAGCGCCCGGCGTAGCCCGAGTCCGGGGTGATGAAAGTAATATCGGTAAAACCGACGATGTCGGCGGTCGGTATGCCGAATTTTCTGAAGATTTTGTAAACGATGTATTCGCGAAGGGCGACATTGAGCTGTCCGCTAAAACCGGTATCGCCATCCCCGATAAAATAGTCATTCCAAATGTCGCAGTCGGGAATCAGCCTGATTTTCTGATACTGAAGTTTCGAATAGCCGTCGAACGTGCTGAGGCCGGTGAAAAGTTCTCGCGCCTTGCCCTTGCTGTCGGTTTTATCAAATGTAAAATTTAGAACGGGCGGGCTGCACATTCCGCGGCTGCTGCCTTTATGTTCGTATTTTACTTTCCAATTTTTAATAGCTTTACCGTCGGAAAATTCAGTCAAGGCTCCGTCACGGTCGGCCTGCTCGCCGTCCAGAAGGAGGGTCTTTCCAAGGGTATTCAGGGTGAGACTTCGAATCGGATATGTGGTGGTTTGGGCATTAGCCCGGCTTATGATCGTTAAAGTCAGAGCAAGCGTTAGCACCAGAAAAATGACACGAGTCTTAACGATTTTTTTCATCTGAATATTTACTTAATGATACAATAGTATCATGCCCCTATCTCCGACAGTATCAGGTCAAACTGTTTACAAGTTTTTCTTGAGAAAGGCCGGTTATGATATTTCGAAACGATTGGAAATATAAGCCATATTTACCATGATTTTCTCTCTGTGACGCCTAGCCTCGCAATTAGAAATCCAGCATCAGTAAGCTAATGGCTCTCAAGATCGATGCTGTCAGATTCAAGCCGTCGTAATAGGCTGAAGGACTACCTGACGGGCTAGGAGAAGAAGTTGGTGTGGCGCCTGCTTGCCCCGAGCTAGTCGAGGGGGTTGAGGTGGGAGTATAAGTAACTGATGGAGTTGGTGAAGAAGTGGGTGTCTCAGAATAAGTCGGACTTGGAGAGTGTGTTACGGTTGGGGTCACGGTAGGTGTCGGAGAATAGGATGGTGTGGGGGAATTAGTAGGGATTGATGTCGGAGTGATTACGGAAGTCGGACTTGGTGAAGATGTTTGACTCGGAGAAGTATGCGGCGAGACGGTAGTTGACGGACTAGGAGTAATAGTTGCGGTTGGAAGTGAAGAATATGTCGAACTTGGGGTGGGAGTGTTCGTTGTAAATGGTGTCGGGGTAGGAGTCGTTGTTTGTGTTGGTGTGGGAGTATTTGAATTGGAAGGACTTGGCGTTGGTGTGGTCTTGGGGGATGAAGTAACTGTTGGGGTAGGTATTTGGTTTGAAGAGGTATTTCTGGTTGTGTTCGACGGGCTGGGGCTTGGAGAAGGGGTGGTTGAGGGTGTTTGAATGGGAATGCCGACTAGATTTGAAACCGTTGATACAATACTTCTATAGGTTTTTTGGGCGCCGGAAACTAGTTTACCCAGCAGACTTGCACTGTCTTCTCGTGTAATACCCTTTGGTGAATCGCTAACCGCAAACCAGGAGAAATTGCTTTTGCCGGTTTGAGGATGGGTAACTTGCAAGGTGTAGGTGCCGACGGGAAGTTTAGGGGCAAAGTGGAGGGTGGTGCCGTCAGGTGAAGAAATATTATATTGTTTTGGTTTCGGGCAATCATCATCGGCCGGACATGGTGTTCTTCTGAGTGGGGTGAAGGTGACGATGTTAATTTGAGAGGGAGTCTGTTTGGTTTCAATCAGAGCTGCTGGAGATGGTTGAATCGAAGATGCGAACCTTATTCCTTTGATGGTAATGAATTCGTCCGGTGAAATCGTGTTTGGTGAGACGGAATAAATGTACGGTGATTTTTCGCCGATCACGACTAAAGTATTTGTCTTGTTTGGTTCCGGTATCTTAAGCCAGTTGTAATTAGCACCCTCACCGAGCAAGATATTGTCTATCATGGCTGTGTATTTTCCGGCAAACAAAATTCTCGGATCGAACCGGGCTTGGATGGTGAATTTGGCGTTTGTGCCGGCCGGAATCAGATAATACTCATCGGTGTCCAGTGGGCTCGTCGGCTGTTTTTCGTAGCGAACTTGATTTGATGGTGTTCTATTGCCGTCGGCTGACATAAGATATGAATAAAAAGCGTCACTTCTTGTGATTTTTTTATCCTCGCTGCCGGCGTTTATATTAATGTCAAACAAACCCATGAGGGATTCCTCTTCTTTTCGATTATCGTATTTCATGGTCAAAGTCGAGGAACCGATAACTGAGGCGGCCGGAGCGGTATAGTTCGCGGTGGTGACGCTAAACGGCAGGGGATAGGTGCAGAAATTGGCGTAGCAAATATTTACATCATAAGTCCCCCGCGGTGTCGGAACTTTTTCCATGAATCCTTTACCGGTATTGATGCTTATCGTGCTCGGTATGTTAAAAGTGGCCGTTGAGCTGCCGGTAATAATGGCGGTCTCGACCGGATAATTTCTAAAATAGATTTGAAAATTAGGATCAAAAGATCCGCAATCATAGCCTATTGGACAGTTTGCTTTATGTGGAAAACCCGATCCATGAATAGTGACATTGTCTCCAATTAAGCCGGAATCTGGAACTAATTTTGAGATAGTGATGCGTCCGACGATATTGATACCAATTTCCACGGACTTATTAACATTGCCGTCATTGTTGATCACGACGGCTTTAATTTTGTAGCCGCCGGGTTCGGCCGCTTCCGGGACTGAAAAAACTACGGATTTGTGTATCTCCTCGCCCGGTTGGATTGTGAATTTATTTTGTTCAGTCTGACTACTGTCAGGGTAGTAGTCGGAAATTTTCCAGGAATGCGGCAGTGACCAGACAACCTCAAAATCGGAAGGACCGCAACCAAAATAATCTCGGTTCGTTATTGTAATATTGGCGAATCCGCCCCCTCCAACGATCAGATCTTTGGAAGAACTTTGTGCGACGACCTGCGGAATATTTCTTTGGCAAGAAGGAGGGTCAATCGAAACATCAAAAGAAATTGAATCGCCCGACACGGCTGTTACTGGGCCGACCGTTATGCCATGTCCCGGATCACGAAATGGTTGATCTTTCGGGTTTAAACTGAGAGATCTAATCATCTCGGACCAATCTGGGTACAAGGAATTGTCCGGATTGGGGTGCGGATTGAGTAATTGAGTGGTGGTAACATAACCGGGAACGACTTTGGCTATAAGCAGGCCGTTTTTATTGGAAGCAATATCGGCCCTGTTCAAGGTGGAATTAAAACCGGTTCCATTTCTGTGTTCAAGGGTGAAAATAGTATCACCTGATTCCTGCGTCTTTATTTTTGCAAATTTATATCCGTTATCAGATTCGAGAGAAGAGAGGGTGTAATTGCCAGATTTTGTGATAGTTAAAGATTTATCAGTTTCGATCCAGCTGAGAATTTCCTTATAAAGACCCTGAAAATGCAAGGATATTACAGTGCCGCCCATATTGTCAAAAGGGTTACCATATTCCACATGGATGCAATCGCCATAA